>JABGRQ010000151.1:5051-12713 GCA_018648225.1 Chloroflexota bacterium | reverse complement strand
TTAGGTTATCAAACTCACAATGCCGCACTTAGAAAACAAAATCCCGCTCAGACGGAATTGCCCTAACGCTCCTGCGTCAGGATGGCGAGCAGGCGCAATTGAAAACGCCTGCTTGAGACGTTCTAACATTAAATTTTGAAGAACTGTCTGTGCAGGGACACCGGATTCTCTGGGAAAATTTCGGATTTGCGCCTTCAATTGCATCGCTTTATTCATAAAAGCACTTCCATGTAAGGACGCAGAATAGTATGTACCCGAAAACTTTCTGCATATCGGAACAGCAAGTCCACATCCTTGCTTTTCAAGCGTGCATAGCGTTTCAAGGCGTCGAAAATGATTTGATCTTCAACCCGGCTGCGACTACGTAGTAGATCAACGATCGTTCTTTCCACCCCGGTTACCTTCAAGGTGTTCCCATGGGGCGATTGAATATGAATGATGCCCATTTTGAGCATATTTGAGCGGACGTAGAAGACTTTGTGCGAACTATCGGATAGATCGCTGGAGTGATAGGTGGATGGAACAGATACGGTAAAAAACAGAGGCGTTCGATCCGTGAGGTCATGAAGATACAATGCAGTCTCATGGGAAAAATAAGCCGCTTTGTACTTCGATTGAAAAAGGAAAAACTCATCTTCCAGCAAAGAAGGGGCTTGGTAAACCCCCCAGGAAATTCGCTCGATATCGCCTCGTTTTTCCATGATGGAGAGATAGGCTGTAGGAATCCCCAAAGCAACCAAGTCAGCGGTGCGGACAATACCGTTTTGGGTTCCCAGGATTTTATGAACGCGTTCAAAGCCAGTAGTGTTTTTTGTATTCATACTGATATTATACACTAAAATAGTATAAAAACAAAAAATCGTGATTTTGATTGCTGGGTTGCTACGCGTCTTGGTGCCGTCATTAGGCAAATTGACTCTACAAATTTCTTGCTTGCCTGTATAATGGAACAAATGTTCGTTCATCTTGCGACCCATTCTACATATTCCCTGCAAGAAGGGCTTGCTACACCAGCAGAGCTTGCTCAGGCAGCCAGATCAAACAATATGACTGCGCTGGGCCTCACTGACCATCGTCTGCTCACCGGCGCCGTTGAGTTTGTTCATGCTTGCAAGGATGCCGGTATCCAACCGCTTCTAGGCCTGGAGATTGACCTGGACACCGGAAGACTCCCCTTGCTGGCAACCAGCCCGCAAGGTTGGGCCAACCTGTGCCGGCTGAGTAGCGCCATTGCGTTTCAGGATGATCCTGAACTGCCTTGCTCACTGGACCTGCTGGCCAACCATGCAACCGGTCTGGTTGCTCTGGGAAGTGCAGGCGGAGAAGAAGCGGATAAGCAATTCGGACTTCTCAAGGATATTTTCGGCAACCGTCTCTACCTGGCCTTGCAAGACCCAACCAGCGGATTATCACTTTCCCGTTTTGCTCGCAGTATGGGGGTGTCCATGGTGGTCACCCACCCAATTTACTACCTGAGACCAGAGCAAGCCGCCTTACAACGCACGCTGACCGCAGTACGGCTCAACCAACCCATCAACGCGCTATCACCGGAAGATACCGCTCCGGAAGGGACATATTTCCTCAGCCCGGGTGAAATACACAGACGTTTCCATGGCTTTCAGTCTGCGCTACTGCGAACAGAGGAAATAGCCGAACGCTGCACTTTCGAACTGCCATTGGGTGTGCCCAATATGCCCCAAATCCCCATTCCAGAGGGACTTGATTTGAGCCAATACCTGCGCCAAAAAGCGGAAACCGGTGCAAAAAGGCGGTATGGCACGATCACCCCGGACATTCAGGCACGGCTAGATCATGAACTGGAGACCATCGCCAGAATGGGCTATGAGCCGATATTCCTGATCGTGGAAGATATCCTCAACTTTGCTCGTGAGACCAGTGTGCCTTACTCATCCCGCGGGTCTGCGGCTTCATCGCTGGTAGCGCATTGTCTGGGGATCACCAGCCCTGACCCGTTGCGACTGAACCTGTATTTCGAGCGCTTTCTCAACCCGGCACGCCAGACCCCACCGGATATTGATACCGATCTGTGTTCCCTGCGCAGGGATAGCGTCATCCAGCATGTTTTTGAAAAATACGGTGAAGAACGGGTCGCGATGGTAGGCACGATCAACCGTTTCCGTCCGCGTTCGGCACTAGGTGAAGTGGCAAAAGCATACGGCCTGAAACCAAAACAGGTACGCGCCATGGTGGAGAAACTGCCGCACTCTTTCTGGGCGCGCAGGCAGGAATCCGATGAAGACGGACAAACAAATTCGGCTTTCGCTGCTTTACGCGAGCTTTATCCTGGTGATAAATACAAGCCGATCTTTGACGATGCAGATGCGATCCTGAAACTATCTCGTCACCTATCCGTTCATCCAGGTGGACTGGTTGTGGCTCCGGGCCCCGTCACAGACCTGGTGCCTGTGATGCGTTCAGGCAGTAAGGGGGTTACTATTACACAACTGGATTTGGATGCGGTGGAAGCGTTCGGGCTGGTCAAGATTGACCTTCTCGGTATTCGCGGTCTGACGGTTCTGGGGGATGTAGCCGAATTTATCCAGCAAAGCCAGCCAGATCGATATCCTACTTCCCTGTCGGTGTTGGACTCCACACCCGATGAGAATCCAGATACTGCCGATCTGATCGAGCAGGGCAAGACAATCGGCTGCTTCCAGATCGAAAGTCCGGGGATGCGTGCTACCCTGCGCGAGATCCACGCTCGCAGTGCCGATAACATCATGGCCGCCCTGGCGCTCTACCGTCCAGGGCCGCTAACCGGGGGGTTGAAAGATGCCTTTGTACGGCGCTTCAATGGTGAGGAGGCAATCCATCACCTGCATCCATCCCTCGCGCCCCTGCTGCAGGATACCTTCGGTGTGATCCTGTATCAAGAACAGGTATTACGCATCGTGCATGAATTGGCAGGTTTTAGCCTGGCAGAAGCTGACCTGCTGCGTAGGGCGATGAGTCACTTCGATCCGGGCAAACGCATGCAGGAGCTGCAGCGCAAGTTCGTATCGGAAGCCGAAGCGCGCAGTGGTATTCCGCAGGAAACCGGGGAACGGGTCTGGGAGATGATGGCCGCCTTTGCCGGCTATGGTTTTCCCAAGGCACATGCCGCATCCTATGCGCAGATTGCCTGGCGTTCTGCCTGGGCCAAGGTGCATTTTCCGGCTGAGTTCATGGCAGCCGTTCTCGCCAATTGGGGCGGTTATTACAGTCAGCGCGTTTATCTGAGCGAAGCCCGTCGGTTAGGGCTTGCGGTAAGAGCGCCGCATATTAACTATTCGTCGCATAATTTTTCGACGGGAATTGTAGCGGGTGAAAAGCAGCTTTTCATGGGGTTAGGACAGATCAAGCGCCTGACCCGGAAAACGATTAAAAAAATCATTCGCTCGCGCCCCTATCATTCCCTGGATGATTTTCTGTCTCGCGTTGATCCGCGTTTGCAGGAAGCAGAGCATCTGGTAAAAGTTGGCGCTTTGGATGGCTTTGGCACCATTCCCACGCTTTTGGAAGGTCTGCAAAGTGGCTGGCTGGCAGGGCAGATGAGCCTGTTTTCGATCAATGCTGATGCAGAGGGTGACTGGTCTCTGGATGAAAAGATGGCTGCCCAACAGAAGTTATTGGGGATTAGCCTGGAGGCCCATCCCTTGGAGCTTGTGGCAGATCAAATCGAGCAATCCGGCGCGATCGCGATTGTGGATGCAGTTGATTGGATAGGGCAGCGTGTAACAGTTGCCGGGGTGCGCCAGACATCCAGACGTAGCCGGACAGCCAAGGGGGAAACGATGCTCTTTCTGACGTTGGAAGATTTGTCGGGGACGCTGGACGTGATTGTCTTCCCCGCTCTGTATGGGCAGGTAAAGCAGATTGCCATGTCGAGTCATCCAGTGCTAATCACAGGCATTCTTGAAATTGATAAAGAGCGGGATGAGCCGACTCTGAAAGCAGAAAAGCTGATGGAGTTATCACGATGAAATCAGGACAAGGGTTTTCTTGGATGTAAATTCGATCAATTGTGTAGTCGTCAATAGCATTTTGAATACCAGAAAATCTCTCTGAAAAACAAATTTTGTGCTTACCTGTCAACGACAATTACAATTACCACAAGAACACATAAGCCCCGGCTATTTTCGCCAGGGCTTATCATTTTCCACACTCAATTACAAGGGGTTAGGGATTTTTCAATGTTTCGTCATGTTCACCAACTACCCTAAGTCTGAGAACATCACCGGGTAATCGTTCGTAAGTCATTCGATAAGCCCGATCCGCGCGAGCCTCATAAATCCCTTTTGCCCCTTGAATGGGTTTTGTTTGTAATGATGGGTGCCGGGGATCATTTGCTAACAACCGAATAGCCTTGTTGACTTTTTTTCTGATTTGCTCAGGTAATATTGCATACGATTTCAGGAAGCGGTCGGTTAGCTCAATCTCTGGCATCCTACAATTCCTCTAATGCTTCGATGGCATCATCAACATTCGCATACCGTGAAACTCGCCCGGCATCAATATCGGCCTGGGCTTCTTGTTCCATTTTCTGCCACCGTTTCGTCCAAAACCATTCTTGCTCTGGATGAATGGTTTGAAGTCGTTGAACAAATACTCGCCCTTGCTCATTTACGAAGAAGACAATATCATCACCTTCCTGTAAATTAAGCAGGCCCCTTACCTCTGCTGGAACAGTCACCTGTCCTTTTGAGCGCAGGCGTGTTTTATATACAGTCTCTTTCATGTAGTTATCCATCTTATCAATTCCTTCTAATAGTTAGAAATTCCAACTATCAGAAAGTATAACGCCGGTACAAATATGCGTCAAGTATGCAAATCGCCAATAGACAATTTATAATAAATGCACCCCGCCACGACTAGAAAGACAATCGCAAAAATATTACAGGAGCTAAAAAATGAGTGGCATTACAAAAACCATCCCGCAAAAAGACGGAATCGAAGCCGTTGAAGCCCTGTATGCTGGGGCATCAGGGGAATTTGAGTTCCACATGGCTGGTAAACCATCACGCCTAAATATTGGTGATTATGTCTACACCATCTGGCAAGATATGGTTGTAGGGCGATGCCAGGTTACCCGCATTGAACACGGGGCAGTGAACCCCGATTCTGGCAAACCCCGCAGCTTGATCTTCGTAAAAACACCTGGGGAAAAACTTGAAAAAGCCTATTCCCGAAAAGGACATCGGGGCACGCGTTATTATGACGGAGAAGGCTGGGGGAAATAATCAGCAATATGCATCTTGCAAGGCATGAATGCTAACATCTGCAGAATTCCTTCGACGGGGGATTTGCATAATTGGATGGAGGTTCATTTCTAGCGCCAATCGTTCAACCAGCGTACTTGCCCAACCCACGCCTCGGCGTTTGTTTCGTTGAGCATTCGATCCAACGCCTCAATGAGTGTCGAAAGAGTCCAACCGGGTTGCGCAGCCAGGATAATGCCTGCATGCCGGGGATATTGTTCTGCCAGAGCGATGAAATCGCGGATATTGAATGTGAATATACAACGACCGTGTGCGGTGGCCCCCAGGAGTTGACGTTCGTCGCTGGCATCACGGCGCATCCATTCATTGGGGGTACGGGTGACATTATGTCCGCGCGCTGATAGAGCTTTGTAGAGTGCTTTGCTGGAAGTATCAGCATCCAGATGCAGGCTTGGCTTAGGCATGATCGGGTGCTAATTTTTCTTCGGCGGCGATTGCGGCGTCAATTTCATCCTGATGTTCTTGGTAAAAGTCTAGTGTTTCCTGCACCTGGGATTTGGTGAGATCATATTCTGAAGCAATTTCTTCAATCGATAGCTCCCAGTTTTGGGAAGCCACCACGATGGTTTGTGCGCGAAGGCTTGTGCCGCGTATAACAGGCGTGGGAATTCCAGCCGCCCCGCGCCGGTAAGTAATTTGAGGAAATTGGGGATCATCGAGTGTTTGGCTGAGTGCCCCAACTTTTTCAGCCACAGCCCACATAATGAACTGGTTGAGGGATACACCTTGCTCACTGGCAAACTGCTCGGCTTCTTTTTTTAATTGGCCTGGTAGATTTAGCGGATATCGCGACATGTCAGACTCCTTTCGATGCTTCTTAGTATATCATATAAGACATCACATAGGGGGTCGTTGCCCTCTGCCTATGGCTATTGCTCCCGATAGCCGGATGGCATGATGCGCCATCCTCGTTCTCCAGCAACATTCAACAACTTTGCATCAGGATACACAGCCACCGGTTGTTGGCTTGTCTCCATCATTGGCAAATCAGAAAGCGTATCTCCATAAGCAGCCACGATGTGGGCATCAGGATAACGAATTAATATGTTTTCGGCTTTGTGGTGATAGGAATTAACCGGCAATTCGATGCCGTCGAGTTTGCCATTCTCACAAACAAGCTGTGTGCCAATAGCCCGCGCCTCAATCTTTCGGGCAAAGGCTTCCACGATAGGCTGGTATGCAGTGGATACGATCACAATCTGCGCCCCGGCCAGGCGTTTCTTTTCTAGCTCAAGAAGTACATCCGGGCGACGTTTTGGCCACATCTCCTGATAAATGACTGATTCGGCCATAGCGTTGATTTCTGTGATGGGATTGCCTTGCATGAGCCTGATCTCGGCTTTCATCCAGGCGCTCATCGTCTTTTGGTGATTGAGCAGGCCTAATTTCATCAGTGGAAAGCGCAATAGGAAGCGCGCAAAAAACAGGTTATAAGCCAGGGCACTGTAGTTCTGTTTGAAGTAGCTGCGGAAGCCGCGCCAACTCGAACCGGTGGTGAGAGTTCCTTCGAGGTCTGTAACGATTATGTTCATGATATTTCTCAGAAGAATTGCGAGTGTTTTACCCCAACAAAAACCCTCCCCAGAGCGAGGGGGGCGCCCTGGGCAGAGCATCTATATTATGGCAGAAAACGGGCAGATTTCAAGATGAGATTTCAAGCGCTCTATTTACTCGATAATCATCAACTCTTGGATTTCGGGTCTACCATATATAGCACCACCAGTCTTTACCTTCAAATTAGGAAGTATATCCACTTCTCCTTCTCCATGCGTGTGCCCGCACAGGACAGTCAAATGTGAATGTGGATTTTGAAGCATAATTTCCATCAAGGTGTCCCCGACAGCTTTGCAGGTAAAGTGAGGTAGAAATTCATCATCAGAGATACTGCCTTCATGCCAGCAGGCTTCCCGAAAAGGCGGCACATGGGTGAGCAGAAGGATATTTCGATAATTGGCACAGGCCTGGGGAAGTAATCGCCGGAAATGGTCAGCTGCCTGATCGCCCAAATCACCCATTTTTTGATAGCGCTCTGGACGGGATAGACCAATGAATTCATCAATGAGGGAGTAGTCATTGAGCTCGACCTGGGAATGGATCCCGTTGCCCAGCCGCCCATCGGCCCAGGATCCGTGCCCGAGTAAACAGGTCGAACTTGTAATCTCGACAATCCCTTGTGTAGTCAACCACCGCAACCATTGAGAACTGGCTGAAACTTCGCCGGCAAGCCTATGAATTCGCTCCAATGAACCGTGATAGAAATCATGATTGCCCATCACAAAGAAAGCCGGGCATTGCAGCTTTTCATCAAACGCGCGCAAGAAGAAATCGAGATTTCTGGCCGTTCCTGTATCGCCCCCGATGAGTACCAGATCAGGAGATAAGG
>JABGRQ010000151.1:0-4951 GCA_018648225.1 Chloroflexota bacterium | reverse complement strand
ACCACAAAAGTAATGTTATTGGCAACAATCAAGCTGTGCACCAACAGTTCATCTTCGGGAGTATCACTCCCAATAGCAGTGGAGCGCAACCATCCCTCAATCAAAACCTGGGGATGCCCATCATCCCCCACGGCCTGAACAAATGCAATCGTCTCAACAGCTAATCGATTATAGGCAATGAAACAGTGATGTCCTCCCAATTCGGGGCGATCAGTTGCAATCAGACCGTTCACCACAGGGACGGTTTCTCCGTCGAGCTCTTGGGTTTCTATGGTATGAATGATCAAAATGCCCTCGAGCCATACCTTATTATTGCGCTTACTCATTTTTCTCTCCTGTGTACTTTGTGTTCGACTCAGAAAAACTATGTTGCATACCTGTTTTTTTATTTATCCATCTCCATCTCTTCCAAAAGTCGTGAGGTCTTGAAGGTACCGTTTTTTGCCCGCAGATATGGGATCATCTGCCAAAATAGCCCTGCTGGCTCTATATCTACGGGCTGTTTTTCCCTCACGAGTACCGCACACCCCTCTCAAATGTCGTGCAGTTTTCACATGGGTCGTGAGGTACTCGTGAGGTAGTCGTGAAGAAAGTCGTGAGGAATATATCCCCCATATATAGGGAAATTGTTGATGAACATAGGTGATTTCTCTATATATGGGTACCGGAACAGAAACATTTTTAGACCTCACAACCTCACGACATGAACATCTTGCGCATAAGAAAAAACACTTCAATTAACCAAGGTCTGGCCTTTCGCCCTGTTTTGTAGATGGGTGCGATGGATTCCGAATCGTCACACCATATAGCGCTTGAACTTTCTCCTGACTGAATGCGATCATGCGCTTGTTTTTGCCGGCGCTAGTCACCCACTTGGAAACCTGGATATTATTCCCGCTCCCGGTTTCGGCAAGCAACCCCGCAATCTGGTTGAATTGGCGGTGCAAGGCATCCCGGGTGGTATCAAAATGCTCCCCCAGTTGTCCCCAGAAATCCCGCACATGGATCATGCAACTACTGGTGTCCAGGAAAAAGAGATTTTCGTCACCGGGTTCATACCAGCCTACCGGTTCGGCGCCAGTGGGCGGTGTGATTGTGGCTCCAGAACGAGGTTCCAAATATACCTTGCGCCGTTGGAGCAAATTATCCAGGGCATCGAAGAATTTGCGCACCGGCGATTCGGCGGCGATCTTCTCGGCCTGGCCTTCAATGACTCTGAGAATAGCTTGGCCGCTGCTTTCTGCAATCGTGGCAGCTTCATGGGCGGAAAGGATTCCCAATTCATGAAAGGCCGTCAAAGCGATTTGCTGGGCAGCATCCAGGGTGGCAAAGTAGTCGGGAAGACGGTTCTGCAACGTCCCATCTCGTACCTGTTTGTGAGACTCTTCGATGATTTCCAAATACAGTTTGGCGGCGCGTTCCCAATGGCTTGCCAGCCACTGCACATAAGCCGCCATCGCTTGCGCATATAACCCCTGTCTGGCTTGCATTTGCGCCTGGTTCAGTGCTTCACGGGGTGGTTGTCCAGGATTCGGCAATACCTCGCCGCGCACAATAGGGACATAGACCATACGCCCAACGGTGCTTTCTCCGGATAGGGGCAGTTCCGCTGTGGAGATCACCATCCCGCGCGGCACCCGGGTCTTCCGCTCACTCAGATCACGATTGGCACGCCCGCGCGCCGAACGGTTGCCTACCGCTCGCACGACTTGATGGGCGCTTTTATGGATCCGGCGGCTGTCTGCTGCACTCTGGAATTGGGGTGCGAAATCATCAATGATGACCGGGGCATCTTTGACTTTGAACATGACGCCTTCGATGTGTGTGACCGTACTCATCCAGTCCACCGGGGCATGATATTGGCGCCCTTCAACGAATCCTGTCCCGAAGTGCGCTAAGGCCAGATGAGCAACGGTGGATTTACCGCTCTGGGTTGGGCCATACAGCCAGATTACCGTGTAAAGTGGGCGGATTGCAGTCAGCGGGCCGGCATACAAGGCCGCCCAAAGTGGCGCAGTCACGCGCAGCGGGCCAATGTCCAGAAATCCCAGGCTGGCTTTGATGGCTTCAGCCAGTGCATCGCCTGTTGGCGGTTGGGGCAAATCATAATAACGCAGGTTGTTTTCCCCCAAATCAACGCGCACGCTGCTGTCGAATCCCTTGGCGGTGATCATCCCTGAGCGAGTTAGATACCCCCGCGTTCCATTGATGGCCGTCCAGCCCGTGTGGGTAAAGACACGATCTCGCCCCATCTCGTCCAGTGAGGTTTCCTGGATGGCACGCGCAACCAGGTAATACTTCCCCCTGGGAACATACAAGATTGGGCGCGCACCCCAGTAGCGGTGGGTCCACTTCATCTCGGGAAATTCTTCTGCCGGTACATCCACCTCGCGCAAGGGCTCTCCGGTAGCCAGCCAGCCTGCAATAGTGTATTGCACCTCAGGCAAGTTCAAGCCATCATCGATCACCAACTCATGGGTGATTTGGGCGGTGAAATTAGACAAGGGTTCGTCAAGAAAATGCAGTTTCCCATCCTTGATTTCACTGAGAATCGGCGATTTCCCATCTTGCCGTTCAACCTCGCTGATCAGGGTGCGTAATTCTTTGCGGGTTATACCCAGGGCACGTTGAGCGCGGCCCAGATAACGGGGGGCGATCTCATCGGGAAGTCGTTTGAGTAAATCAAGGAGTTCCCCAGTGTGTTCCTGGAGCTTGTGAGGGGTGATGTGTTTGGTTTTTTCCAGGTATTGTTCGATAACCGGGGTCGCATTTTCAAACAGGGCTGTAATCTGGCTTTTATCGGGATGATCTCTATAGAAATCATTGGCATCTTTGTAACCTTCTATAGGCATCACCAGCATGGCTAGTGGTCCAAACTTGGGAGCCAATTGGTTTTGTTTTTCTCTGCCCGCCTCGTCACCATCGAAGGCCAAATACACGACGGGGCGTTGTTTCAATAGCCGATAGTCACGTTCAGGTAGCTGTCCCAATCCGCATAAGGCCCATGCTGAGAACCCCATTTGGCGATAGCTTTCCGCATCGGCAGGGCCTTCGCACAGGATGATCTCACGCATCCCAGGAATTTCAGCTTTGTAGAGTTGTCGTTTTCCGGGCAAGTTGCGGGATTTGTCCCCACCTTCTGGTTCCAGGCTGAGAGTACGCGCAGATAGGTAAATCACTCCCTGGAGATGGCTAAAGTCCGGATTGTGTCGCAGGCAACACTGGTCGTGATGCCAGGTTTCTGCGTCACAAATTTCACATTTTCGAACTTTGGCGTTGCTCCACTCGCTATGTGGGTACACCAACCAGCCATCCGGGGAAACTTTGTCGCCATTCCCATTTGCAGTGAACGCCCGGTTATCAGCGCGTATCAGACCCATTGTACGCGCCAGAGATAGATCCGCCCCATTTTGGAGCAGATAATCATGCAGACCGGTGCTTCCATCCGCAAATCCCCATCCTGCCATGCGCAAGCCGTCATCGCTGAACCCGCGCGAGCGCGCGTATTCCAGACAATGCTGGCCCTTTTCCGACCACAGCTGTACTGCAAAATAGTGCGCGGCTAAATCAAGTATGGCGATATACCGCTTGCGCTTCTCGTAGGCTTGAGTTGTTTCTTGTGTTATTCCGATATCTTCAAGGGTGATGCCTGCATAATTGGCCAGATATTCGACGGCTTCGATGAAGCCCATGTTTTTGGCTTGTCTTGCCAAATCGATCGCGTCACCACCGGTATCACAACCTGTCCAGCAACGCCAATAGCCCCGACGATCGTTGTTCACGCTGACCTGAAAAGCAGTTTCGTTATCTGCGCCAGTATGCAAAGGGCATATCCCGCGCCACTCGCGGCCCTTCTTTTGGAGATCCGCCCCCAAGTGGTTGGCCAGGGCGACGATGTCTATATGGTCGAGTAGTTTTTCGATATCTATTCTTTGTGGCATGGATTTGCTCTCCTGCGCAGATATAGGGTTTGATGAGAATACGATGCAACGATTTTTGGAACGTGTCTTGTAGACACAAGAATCAATCGTTTCGATATTTTGGGAAAATCGCCAGGGCGTTCTCTAAGCGGTGATCTTTGTGGATAGGCGATCATATAGCATGGTGCTGTAGCGAAGCTTACAGAGCCGTACAACAAGGGGATGAAAACCCGCCCGATAACCCGTAGATAACCAGCGGATACCATGTAGAAAGCCCAGGGGATAACCAGCGGGTTATCGTGCTTTTTAATAAGCAATATCTTCGACGAACAGACGGCAAGGGTTTCTCTGCATGTTACTTATTCGGATAGAGGGTGTACTCTTCGGTTTGCACGGACTGAGACTGGATCGTGATCGACCCGGCTTTGTAACCGGCGACTCCATCTTCGAGCATCCGGCGGATCACCTGCCATTTAGGGACACCCAGATTGTCAGCGATTTGCGAGATCTGCTGATTCGTATGGTCAGGAATCATTCGAAACCCGACACCTTTCGATTTGCTCTTTTTTTGTTTGCGTGGGGGCGTTTCACCAGGGTAAAGTGTAAGCCGTTGATCCAACACAGAAACCAAACGGGTGTCTCCCGAAAAATGATTTTGAATACCCAGTTCCAAAAGGTAACGGACGAGCATGTCGCGCGGAACGCCTATCTTTTCGGCGATCTTTGAAAGAGTCTCTCGTATATCGTCAATATTACGCACGAAGAGAACTGGCCCTCGCTTGCGAGTATCTTTTCGCTCTTTGGGTTTCCATTTCGCAGTCGAAATATCACCCAGAAAATTCGGTTTCTCTGGCTTTATTTCTATTATGTTTTCCGATCTGTCTCCAGCGTCTTGGAATTTATCAACAGCCCCTTTTAGGCGATCAATATCGATGCTATGGTCAAATTCATTCAGCCCTTCTGGTTGGGATTGATCCTTATGATGTTCATCGAATGGATTGCGTGGCATAGGATCCTCCCTATCTGGCTCT
>JABGRQ010000150.1 GCA_018648225.1 Chloroflexota bacterium | reverse complement strand
GGTTATTGGGCCGTCGTGATCCCGATGATTATTACAGTCAAACCGAGGTTGATGTACTAAAAACGATTGCTAACCAAACTGCCATTGCCCTGGTCAATATCGAGCAGGCCGAACGCCTCCGCGCCTTGTATCAGGTCAATGTCGAGCGGCACGAACAAGAACGCACTAATCTTGCGCGGGATTTGCATGATGATGTTCTCAACCAGTTGGCTGTTTTATCCATGAAGATGGATGAGGAAACAACAGCGGACTTCGAAGAAAGCTTGCAAACCGCTACGGCTCGATTGCGGCAAATGATCAGTGGATTGCGGCCAGCGATGCTCAATTATGGTCTGTCTGCGGCATTGGAAGAATACACTGATGAACTGAATGTAAGGGCTGAATACAGTGTGGATATCCAGGTCGAAATATTTACTTCAGGACCTCAGCACGATGCAATGGTTGAAGCTCATCTTTACCGCATTGTTCAGCAAGCCTGCGAGAACGCGCTGCGTCATGCCCAGGCCAGCACCATCCATTTGCATGGCAATTGCGATCCCGAAGGTGTGCAGCTCATGATTGAAGACAATGGCATTGGTTTGACCGGGATGGATCCATTGGATATAAGCCAATTATTAGCTGATAAACATTATGGTATCGCCGGGATGTTCGAGCGCGCCGAGATCATCGGAGCTGAGTTGCATATGGATACCATCCCCGGCAGGGGTACAAAAGTTATCCTGGTTTGGCATCCTGAACAAGCCAAGTAGTAAGAAAAGGTAGCTCTTGTGTACGAAGTGTGCAAAAATACTGGTTGTCACCCTGAGCGATAGCGAAGCGCAGGCGCTATGCTGGATGTTTCAGATGTACCTCAGTATGACAATGCTTGATTGGCAAATTTTTGATAGATGAGCCGAAAAAGCTTGAAGTGAAGATTCTTGTTTCTGGTAACAAAAGACCTATTTCCACAAACTTGATTTGTGTATAGGCATGATAGTTTTTGAATTCAAAGGAGAACCCTATGACATTCCTCAGCCACAAAATGGCGCAATTCGCCATCAATTTACAGTTTGAAGATATACCCGCGGCTGCAGTCAAAGAAGCCAAACGCTTTTTGCTGGATAGCGTGGGCTGCGCTCTGGCGGCAGTGAAAAATGAAGATATGCAGGCCATGTATCGCTTTACCGAGAAATTAGGCGGCACGCCCGAAGCTACGGTAATCGGTACGGGAGCGCAAACCAACGCCCCCAACGCAGCGTTGATGAATTGCCTGCTGACGCGCGCCCTGGATTATAACGACATCTACTGGGAGCAAGACCCCTCGCACCCCTCCGACATTATCGGGGCGGCGTTGGCGGCGGCGGAGGCCAATGGCAAGAATGGCCGCGATGCGCTGTTGGCAATTGTGCTGGCCTACGAGTTCGAAATGCGCTGGTGCCACGCCGCCGAGCCTGGCGTGCGCGAGGTTGGCTGGCATCACGCCACACTGACTCAGTTCGTCAGCCCGCTAGTGGCCGGGCGTATGTACGATCTTGATGTAGAGCAGATGGTCGCCGCGGTGGGCATCTGCGGCAGCAGTCATTTCACGCTGGGCGGTGTGGTCGCCGGACATCTCACCAATATGAAGAATACTGCTGATCCGCTGGCCGCGCAGGCCGGGGTGATCGCGGCGATGATGGCGCGTGAGGGCTACGAAGGTCCCGTGGAAGTAATGGAAGGCAAGGAGGGTCTTTTTGAAGTCTTGAACAACGTGACCTGGCGCCCCGATTGGCTGCTCAAAGATTTGGGCGTAGATTTCATGATAACGCGTTGCGGTTACAAGGCTTTTCCCACTGAGGCGCTGACACACCAGCCGATCAGCGCGGCGCTGCAAGTTTGCCGCGAGCATAATTTGGCTGGTGAAGATATTGCTGAAATTTTAGTCGAGACGACCACCCGCGGGGCCGATATTCTTTCCGACCCGAGCAAGTTTGCGCCCAAAACCAAAGAGACTGCCGATCACTCGCTGCCTTATGTCATTGCCGCGGCGGTGGCCGATGGGGCCGTGTTGCCCGATTCGTTCAGCGATGAAAAACTGCATGACCCGCGTATCTGGGATTTGTTAGGCAAAATTAAGGTAATTGCCGACCCCGAAATTGACGCGCTCTTCCCGCGGGTCAAGCGCGCCCGGGTGCAGATTACCACCCTCGAGGGTGCTGTCCACTCCGCGCAGGTGGATCACGCCAAAGGGTCGCCTGAAAACCCCCTCTCGGATGATGAGATCGTCGCCAAATTCCGCGCCAACGCTGAGGGAGTGATTTCATCCAAGCGACAAGATGAAATCATCGACGCAACCTGGGCGTTTGATGAAATCGATGATTTGGGGGCGTATATGCGCCTGCTGGTTCAAGAGTAAATATAGTATTTCTAAATATTGGCAACCCTTGCAAAATTCCGCAAGGGTTGTTTTTTTATTTGTGATAAAATGTAAGTTGTCTGACAACTTAATGACCCCGCCAATCTAACTCTTAAAAAAAAATAAGGATGCCATTATGACGGATAAAAGTCTTATCCAAACTCTTCATCGTGAAGTAGAAAATCGCCGAGAAGCGATCATCCAATTCATGCGGGATATTGTCGCCATCCCCAGCATGGAAGGCCAGCTTAAAGATGTTGGCGAGCGCATCGGCGCAGAAATGAGCAAATTGGGCTTTGATGAAGTCCGTTTCGACAAAATGGGCAATATCTTGGGGCGGATTGGCAATGGCCCGCGTGTGGTCGTCTACGATTCGCACATCGATACTGTAGGCATAGGCGACCCGGCCACTTGGAATTGGGATCCATTTGTGGGCAAGGTCGAAGATGGCATTTTGTATGCCCGCGGCGCCTGCGATGAAAAGGGTTCTACCCCCGGCATGGTGTATGGCCTGGCGCTTGCCAACCAATTGGGCTTGCTCAAAGACACCACCGCCTGGTATTTTGGAAATATGGAAGAATGGTGCGATGGGATTGCCCCCAACACATTTGTTGAAGTTGACCCCGGCATCCGCCCAGACTTTGTGGTGATCGGTGAACCCACCAGGATGCAGGTCTACCGCGGGCATAAAGGGCGCATCGAGTTAAAGATCACGGCTTCGGGCCGTTCAGCGCATGCCGCTTCGCACTATCTGGGTGATAATGCGGTTTATAAAATGATGGCTGTGATTACCCAAATCCGCGAGTTGGATCGCCGCTTCCATTTTGGCCTGGGCGGACATCCCATTCAGGGCCGCCCCTCGATTGCCGTGACCGATCTGAAGGTGCGCACAGCTTCACTGAACGCGGTACCCGATCAGTTCACAATTTACCTGGACCGCCGCATTACATCCAATGAGCCGCACGACGATGTGATTGCTCAAATCAGGGGTTTGATACCTGATTATCTACAGGAAGAAATCAAGGTCGAAGAACTGTTCTACGATGACCCATCTTACACAGGGTTTGTCTTTCCGGTTTCCAAGCATTATCCGGCCTGGCTGCTGGATGACGCGCACCCGATGGTACAAGCCGGGCAGCGCACGGTCGAGAAACTCTGGGGTGAGCCGCGCAAACTGGGCACCTGGGATTTTTCGACCAATGGCACCTACTGGGCCGGTAAAGCCGAAATCCCTTCGATTGGTTTTGGCCCCGGCGACGAGAAATTTGCCCACACGCACCTGGAACAGGTTCCACTGAAAGATGTGGTGGCTGCGACCGAATTTTATGCTTTGTTCCCCAGCATGTTGAGTCAATTGGGCGATGCCTAAATTTGCCCCCACCCCTCCCCCGAATCTCGGGGGAGGGGAAACGAAAGTTTTAGCTTCGTAATCCTGAAATTTCAAAGACATCCAGGGGGTGGCTTTTACCTTTAACGAGAATGGGTTCAGTCGGGCGCGCTTCGATATGCTGTTTCACATGATGTTGAACTAAGCGCTTCGCGCAGAAAAAAAACCCCAACGAGAAATTTCAAAATAA
>JABGRQ010000149.1:9167-12811 GCA_018648225.1 Chloroflexota bacterium | reverse complement strand
AGGGCATCACCCTTGAACAAGCGGCCAAAGAAAGCAGAGAATTGCGTGAGGCATTGGATCTCTGGGCTGAAGTGAAGTTCTAAATACGCCAAAGAATACCAGACCTGACGGGGGCTTTACAGTCCGTCAGGTCTTACGCCAAATCAATCAGGAGGAAGACATGCCATACCAGAAGACAATTCTACTGGGGGTTGTTGGCGATAGCGCGGCGGGTAAAACAACCATCTCTGCCGGTATCGCCCGCATTTTGGGTGAAAACCGCGTCACCGTCATCTGCACAGATGATTATCACCGCTACAATCGCGCCCAGCGTAAAGAGATGGGCATCAGCGCCCTGGACCCCGCCTGCAATTATATGGACATCATGGAACAGGACCTCGACAATCTTCGCCGAGGCCATGCGATTCTTAAACCGATTTATAATCATAGCACCGGGGATTTTGACCCCCCGGAGTATATCGAGCCCACCGAATTCATCATCGCCGAGGGATTGCTGGGGCTGCATAACCGCGGCCTGAGGCGCAACTTCGATGTAAAGGTTTATCTTGCCCCCGAGGAGGAGCTGCGCGTCCAATGGAAGATCAAGCGAGACACCATGAAACGTGGCTACACCCCCGAGCAAGTACGGTCTTCCCTCGAAAAACGCGTCAACGACTCGCGAAATTTCATCCAACCCCAAATGGGCGATGCCGATATTCTGGTCAAATTTCATCGTCCAGTTGGACAAGAAGAGGAAATTGGCGAACACCTCAACGTGCAGTTGATGCTGCGCCCCACGCTCCCGCATCCCAATCTGTCGGAGTTGGTGGATTGCGATGAAAATGAAAAAAACAGCAGCATTTGCACCAGCTACCAGCGCCAGGATGATTGGCTGATTGAAGCGCTTGATATCAGCGGTAAAATTCCGGATCAAAAAGCCACCGAAGTCGAAGAGCTGATCTGGACGCGGCTTCAAGAGCGTTCAGCCAAACTCAAAGAATTGTGTCCTGATCAATATGGTGCCTATACCGATGGCACAGAAACCCGAATTTCACACCCGCTGGCGCTAACCCAATTGATGATTGTATATCACATGCTTTTAGCACGCGAAGAGCTGCGAGAAGAACATCGCCATCTCGCTCAGCGCAGCACCGTGTAATTTGACGACACCACATTCGCGAAAAGTTTCCGAGATTACTGGGAGTACCTCATGAACCAAACATCCAAGCCATACGATCAAACCGACCAACTTTGCGCTACCACGCTGCGCATGTTAGCTGTCGATGCTGTACAACAGGCCAACTCGGGGCACCCTGGTCTGCCGCTTGGCGTCGCCGATATTGTTACTGTTTTGTACACACGCTTTCTCAAGCATAATCCCAACTCGCCCGTTTGGCCCGACCGAGACCGATTTGTACTCTCTGCCGGGCACGGATCCGCGCTGCTCTACGCATTGCTGCACGCTACAGGGTATCCGTTGACATTGGAAGATGTGAAAAATTTTCGTCAGTGGGGCAGCCACACCGCGGGACATCCAGAATATGACCTGCATTTAGGCATTGAACTCACCACTGGCCCGCTGGGGCAAGGCGTTTCGACCGCGGTGGGCATGGCCCTGGCCGAGCGCTGGCTGGCGGCGCGCTTCAACAAACCCGATTTCCCCATTGTGGACCACTACACTTATGTAGTGGCCTCCGACGGCGACCTGATGGAAGGCATTTCCCATGAGGCCTGCTCGCTGGCCGGGCATTTAGGGCTGAGAAAATTGATTGTCTTCTGGGATGATAACAATATCTCCATTGACGGTAATATTACCGCTTCCAGCAGCACCAATGTACCAGCCCGCTTTGAGGCCTACGGCTGGCACACCCTGAGCATGGACGGCCACGATATGCAAGCCATCGACGAAGCCATTCGCGCCGCACAGGCCGAAACCGAGCGCCCCACGCTGATCGCCTGCAAAACCCACATTGGCTACGGCAGCCCGCTGCAAGATACACCCAAAGTCCACGGCTCGCCGCTGGGCGACGATGGGCTGGCCGCGACCAAAGCGCATTTTGGCTGGCCGGTTGAACCGCGCTTCCACTTCCCCGAGGAAGCCAAACAGCGCTTTGCCGACGTCAAAACAGAGGGCGCAGCCCGTCAGACCAAGTGGGAGGCCATGCTCGGCAGCTATCGCAAAGAACACCCCGAACTGGCTGCCGCCTGGGATGCATTCACAAGTGGCGAACTCCCCGCCGAATGGCAGGCAGCGTTGCCCGATTTCACCGGCGATAAAGCCATTGCTACCCGCGTCACATCCGGTACAGTGCTGGACGCGCTCGTTCCACAAATCCCCACGATGCTGGGCGGTTCAGCCGATTTAACCGGCAGCAATAAAACCAAAGCCGCGGGAACCGAGCCTATCCAGCGCGATAACTATGGCGGCTCGTATATCTATTATGGCATCCGCGAACACGGCATGGGCGCGGTGATGAACGGGTTGGCGCTGCACGGCCTGCGCCCCTTCGGAGGCACTTTCCTGGTATTCGCCAATCACATGCTCCCGGCCATCCGGCAGGCGGCGATGATGAATATCCCCGTTGTATATGTCTTCACCCATGACAGCATTGGCCTGGGCGAAGATGGACCAACCCACCAGCCAGTGGAGACGCTGACCATGCTGCGCTCGATTCCCAACCTGGTGACTTTGCGCCCGGCGGATGGCAATGAAACCGCCCAAGCCTGGAAGATTGCGTTGCAACGGCAAGGCCCCACCGCGCTGGCACTCACCCGCCAAAATCTGCCGCAAATCACGCCCGTGGATAATGGGACAGCGCAAGGCGCGTATGTGCTCGCAGAACCCAAATGGGTTGAACCCGAAGTGGCGCTGATCGCGACAGGCTCCGAAGTTGAACTCGCTATGGATGCCAAAACAGCGCTGGCAGACGATGGCATTGCTGCCCGTGTGGTTTCAATGCCAAGTTGGGAACTCTTCGACGCTCAATCTGAAGAATACCGCCAAAGCGTACTGCCGCCCGATATGCCCCGCGTCGCCATCGAAACCGGCTCATCGCTGGCCTGGGCGCGCTACCTGGGCAATCAGGGTGTAATGATTGGCCTGGATCACTTTGGCGCCTCCGCCCCGTATGAAACGATCTATGAAAAATTTGGCTTCAGCGTTGGAAATATTGTCAAAATCACCCGCGAACTTCTAGGGAAATAAGCATGAACCTGAAACAACAAGCCGCTCGCAAGGCGCTCGAATTCGTCCAAAGCGGGATGACCCTCGGGCTGGGCAGCGGCTCCACGACTGCCTATTTTGTGGAGATGCTCGGAGAGAGTATCCGGCAAGGGCGGCTGACCCACATCAAAGGAGTCCCGACATCGCTCTCAACTGCGCAACAGGCGCGCAGCCTGGGGATTCCCCTGGTGCGATTAAGCGAGCATCCCAACCTAGACCTGGCGGTGGATGGCGCCGATGAGGTGGATCCAAACTTCAATCTGATCAAAGGATTGGGGCGCGCCCTCCTGCGGGAGAAAATCGTCGAGATACACGCACAGCACTTCATCGTCATCGTTGACGAATCGAAGCTCGTGCCCGCGCTGGGGCGACGCTTCCCGCTCCCACTGGAGTTGGTGCAATTCGAGCATGAAGTCCAGATTGCCTGGCTCAATACGCTGGG
>JABGRQ010000149.1:2850-9067 GCA_018648225.1 Chloroflexota bacterium | reverse complement strand
CTGGATGTTCACTTGATGATCGAAAAACCTGAATTGATGATTCCGGCATTCGCCAAGGCCGGTGCAGACATCATCACCGTTCATGTAGAAACCTGCCCGCATTTGCACCGCACATTGCAGCAAATCCGCGAATTTGGTGTAAAGCCCGGCGTTACGCTGAACCCGGCTACACCACTGGCTACACTTGAAGAAATTCTCGAAGCAGTCGAACAGGTTTTGATTATGTCGGTCAATCCGGGGTTCGGCGGGCAATCCTACATCCCTGGCAGCAGCGCCAAAATTACCCGTTTGCGGCAAATGCTGGATACGCGCGGCTTGCAACATGTGGATATTGAGGTCGATGGTGGTGTAAAAACCCACAACGTGGCCGAGATTGTTGCGGCAGGCGCGAATGTCATCGTTGCCGGTTCGGCTATCTTTAACCAAAAAGCCAGCGTCACCAAGAATGTTCAGGCTTTCCGCGCAGCATTGACCTAAAAGATTTTCTGAAAATAAAACAGATGTCGAGAAAACACATAGTTCTATCTCAGGTTCTCGCGTGGTTATTCTCTGGGGTATAATACTACCCAACTGCGGCGTCTATGTCAGCATACCAAATTTGCCCCTTAGGAGGTTACGCTAAGGGGCTTATCATTGACTTAAGAAAGGAATATAAATGGCAAATAAACGCAATAAAGTCCGCGTGGCAATTATTGGGGTGGGCAACTGCGCATCGTCACTTGTGCAAGGGATAGAATATTACCGCAACGCCACGGATGAGATGGAGATCCCCGGTTTGATGAATGCAACTCTGGGAGGGTACCATATCAGCGATATTGAGTTCTCAGCAGCATTTGATGTTGTCGCTTCCAAAGTTGGCAAAGACCTCAGCGAAGCAATTTGGGCTGAACCCAATAATACCATTCGCTTTACTGAAGTTCCGCATCTAAATGTGCCGGTTCATCGCGGCATGACACATGATGGGCTGGGCAAATATCTGGGCAGCAAAGTAGAAAAGGCGACTGGCCCAACCGATGATATTATTGGGATTCTCAAAGAAACTCAAACCGATGTAGTGATTAACTTCATGCCGGTTGGCTCCGAAATGGCGACCAAATGGTATGTGGAACAAGTTCTCGAAGCCGGGTGTGGATTTGTCAACGGGATTCCGGTGTTTATTGCGACTTCTGAATATTGGAGCAAGCGCTTCCTGGATCGCGGGTTGCCGATTATTGGGGATGATATTAAAAGTCAGGTGGGCGCAACTATCGTACACCGCGTGTTGACTAACCTGTTCAAAGATCGCGGCATCCACTTAGATCGCACGTACCAGTTAAATTTTGGCGGCAACATGGATTTCTACAATATGCTCGACCGCGATCGGTTGGAATCCAAAAAAATCTCGAAAACTCAGGCTGTCACCAGCCAACTCCCTTACGATCTTGGCGACGAAAATGTGCACGTTGGCCCCAGCGACTATGTTCCCTGGCTGACTGACCGCAAGTGGGCGCAGATTCGCATGGAGGGGCGCGCCTTTGGCGATGTGCCGCTGAATCTCGAACTAAAACTCGAAGTTTGGGATTCGCCTAATTCGGCTGGCGTGATGATCGACGCATTGCGCTGTGCCAAAATTGCACTTGATCGTAAAATTGCGGGGCCATTGATTGCGCCATCCAGCTATTTTATGAAATCACCTCCCCAACAATTTACCGATGATATTGCACGTCAAAAAGTTGAGGATTTTATCAACAGCGACGCGTAGCGCCCTTGATAATAATAGACCTGTTTCTGAACAAAACCGTTTGCTCAGGATCACGCTTTCGCAATCAAGATTTCACAAAAAAGGGTGTGCATGGGATGCTACGCATCTCATGCACACCCTTTTTTTGCGACTGATCCGCGCCAGATGTTTAACAACGCTCCAGGGCAGCAACCAATTCTGGCACTCGGATCGGTTTACTGACATAGTCATCCATTCCCTGTCTGAGATATAATTCCCGATCCCCTTCCAGCGCGTTCGCAGTCATTGCTACAATCTTTGGGCGTTTATTCCTGTCCACATACTTCTCCAGAATGCGCTGAGTGGCCTCTACGCCGTCCATTTCTGGCATCTGAATATCCATAAGCACAACATCATATTTTTGGCGCTCCAGCGCATCCAGAACTTCTAAACCATTTGCGGCGATATCTGCACGATAACCCAGTTTCTCGAGAATGCGCAAAGCAACTTTTTGATTGATCAGGTTATCCTCCGCCAGAAGAACGCGCAATGGATGCCTCTCGCCCAGTTCGTGATCGTACTCCGGTTTACTTTCGGCAGGCTTCGCCATTTGGCTTTGCTCGGGGAAGCGGCTGCCCATCACATTCATAATGGTGTCATGCAAGATCGACGGTTTGATCGGCTTGTTGAGACGGGCAGTAAATTGAACTTCATCAGGTATCATCTCCCAGCCGCCCAGCGATGTCAACAAAATCAGAGGAAGTTCATCTTCGCTAATAAATTTTCGCAACTCAATAGCCAACATGGCGCCATCCATCTCGGGCATTTGCATATCCAGGATTGCGAAGTCAAATTTCTCGCCGCTGCGAATCCACCCCAACGCCTCAGCCCCACTGGCGGCGGCGCGCGGATCCAGGCCCCAGGTTTTCGTTTGGCGAATCAAAATGAGCCGATTGGTTGCATTATCATCCACAATCAATACTTTTAGGCCATCCATAAGTGGTTGAGGCAGATGTGTTTCCGCCTGGAATGAGGCCGGAGCTGGCGAACTCATGATTGTGAAGTGGAATGTGCTTCCTTGCCCAACTACACTCTCCACCCATATTCTGCCACCCATTAGCCCAACCAACTGCTTGCTGATCGCTAATCCGAGACCTGTGCCGCCATATTTTCGTGTGGTCGAGGCATCCACCTGAGAGAAGGATTCGAACAGACGATTCATCCGATCTTCGGGGATGCCAATACCCGTATCTTGAACCTGGTAGTGAACTTGTAAGTTATTATGTGGCAGGGTCTCGCTGGATACCCGCACGATCACTTCGCCCTGATCGGTAAATTTAACCGCATTGCTCAGCAAGTTCACAAGTACCTGACGAATACGGGTAATATCGCCGATAATCGCGCCGGGCACAGAACCTTCCACCAAATAGGCGATTTCCAGACCTTTTTCAGCCGCTTTTGAGGCTAGCAAATCGAGAGCGCTCTCAATGCTCTCCCGCACCATGAACGGCTGCTGCTCCATTTCCATTTTTCCCGCTTCGATCTTGGAGTAATCGAGAATATCGTTAATGATCGTCAGCAAAGCATCGCCACTACTGCGCACGGTACTAGCAAAATCTTTTTGTTCAATATCCAGGGGCGTATCCAGCAGCAATCCTGTCATGCCAATAATTGCATTCAATGGCGTGCGAATTTCATGGCTCATATTTGCCAAAAATTCTGCTTTCGTTTGCGCAGCCGATTCCGCTTCACGGCGAGCTTTAACTAATTCGGAAATATCGTGATAAAGCGCCAAGATAGCTACTTGCTCGCCTTGCACTACCACCGGCACCCCAAAAAATTCGACATCCATCAATTGTCCATTTTTATTGGCGCGTTGTGCGAATCCATGCACAAGATTGCCCTCTTTGACACTGTAGGTATACGACTCAGCAAGTTCAAATTCTGCCTCGGGAACTATCAAATCATCCAGATTTCTTTCCAGGGCAGCTTCTTTTGAGTAACCAAAGAGTTTTTCAAAAGCTTCATTACAATCCATAATGCAGTGTTGCAGGTCCAAGATGACAACGGCAATCGGGCTAATATGCACCAGACTCTCAAAATACTGCTTTTGCACAAGAATTTCTTCTTCAGCGCGCTTTCGCTCAGTGATATCTTGTTTGATGGCAACGTAATTTGAAATCTCGCCCTTATCATCCACTACCGGGGTGATGGTCACATCCTCAAAATATAATTCGCCATTTTTTCGCCGGTTTACCATCTCCCCCTGCCAAACACCACCACCCTGAATGGTTGCCCAAAGGTCTTTATAATATGCCTGATCGTGTTTACCCGATTTCAGGATGCGCGGGTTTCCTCCGATGGCATCGCGATACGAATACCCGGTCGTGAGGGTAAAAGCAGGATTAACCCATTCGATAGTACCTTGAAGGTCTGTGATCACAATCGAGTTAGCTGCAGCCTGCATCACAGATGCCTGCAGGCGCAAGCGTTTTTCTGATTTTTTTTTCTGGATCATCCCAGCTATGATGTTAGCAACGGCCTTCAAGAATGGAATTTCATGGTCACCAGGTTGGTGGCCCTCTTCAACATAAAGAACAATGACCCCAAGGATTTCTTCGCCCATGAGGATAGGCACATTATAATGACCATGCGGCCCCATGCCATCAAAAGTTGTTTCATGACGATCATCAACACAACTAGCGAAGACAATTTCTTTGCTTTGCGCAGCACGTCCGCACAGGCAATGCCCAAACGGCACACGCTTGCATAGTATTAGCAAGTGTTCATTGAGGTTGTGATGAACAGTCAGTTTCAAAATATCTGGATGAGCTTCATCGACCAAAAAAATTCCTGCCTGCGCGCGCATTGGCAGCCAGGGCGTGCTGATTATCGCCTTCAATGACCATTCAAGTTTTTTTTCTAGCGAGTTAGGTTCCATGGCGATATATAACAGCGAATTCAAAACCTCCTGAACCCGATAGCCGTCTTCAAGCTCTTTTGTGCGATCCGTCACGATACCTTCAAGCTGTGCATGAAGGTCAGCCAGACGGCCTTGCCGCTGACCGGCAAAAGCAGCCAGTCCTCCCAGGAAAATCGGAGCCATGTCAATGATCCACAGCAATGGATTCGTTGCTTGCACTTGCCAAAGCGCGGCCCAAGAAATTTCTTTGCCAGAAAATGCTACCGAAAGCAAGGTGCCCACAATAGGAAATATCAATCCAAACCCGATCCCTACCAGCAAATATTTCTGGGTAGTGCCCAATACTTTATTTTTTTTCATCGGAACCACCTATCGCCAGAGTGTGCGATTTGCAACGTTTCAACGCGCGAACAAGCTCATCGACGCGCACCGGCTTGCTAACATAATCATCCATCCCAACCCCCAGATAGCGCTCACGATCCCCTTCCAGCGCATGTGCGGTCATGGCAATAACGCGCGGGCGCTCCGATTCAGTATATTTCTGATAAATGCGGCGCGTGGCTTCTACGCCATCCATTTCGGGCATTTGAATATCCATCAGAACAACGTCATAATGTTGGCGGGCGAGGGCCTGTAGCGCTTCAATACCATTGCTGGCAACATCGACCCGATACCCTAGCCGCGCAAGAATTCGGGTAGCAACTTTCTGGTTGATCAGATTATCCTCAGCTAATAGAATGTGCAATGGATGTTCAATACCCATATTCTCATTAAAGTCATCGGATGTCTTACTAACCGCAGGCTGGATGGGAATCGCACGCTGGTCGCGCTGATTCATAATCTCTGCGATAGCATTGTAAAGTATAGATGGTTTAACGGGCTTGCTCATGCGGGCCGAAAATTCAATATGTGCAGGAATCTCTTCCAGCCCTCCAAAGGATGTTAATAAAATCAGCGGGATCGTCCCCTGATAGTGTTGCTTGATCTCCTCGGCAAGCATGACACCATCCATATCAGGCATTTGCATATCTAAAATTGCAAGATCAAATTTTTCGCCGTTGCGAATCCAGGTGAGAGCTTCATCGCCACTGGCCGCGGCAAAGGGCTCCATCCCCCAGGATTTAGACTGTCGAATCAGAATCAGTCGATTGGTGGCATTATCATCCACAATCAGAACGCGCACATCCTCAATCAATCCTATTTCTCCCCCGGCATTATTCAGGCGCTGTGGCGCTCTTTCTGCGCGGATTGTAAAATGAAAAGTTGAGCCTTTGCCCAGTTCGCTTTCAACCCACATTTCCCCCCCCATGATCTCAACCAATTGTTTGCTGATCGCTAAGCCCAAACCCGTTCCCCCATAGCGACGCGTTGTTGATGCATCTACTTGTGTAAACGATTCAAACAAATGTTCAATCCGATCCGGCGGTATTCCGATGCCCGTATCTTGAACCGAAAAATGGAGAATACATTCTTCGCCTTCCTGACATTCCAGGGCAACGCGGGTAATAATTTCGCCCTTTTCAGTGAATTTAATGGCATTTCCAAGCAAATTGACCAATATCTGCCGCAAGCGAGTTACATCGCCAATCACATCC
>JABGRQ010000149.1:0-2750 GCA_018648225.1 Chloroflexota bacterium | reverse complement strand
GGCGTATCCAGAAGTAAACTCGTCATCCCGATCACGGCGTTTAGGGGGGTGCGTATTTCATGACTCATATTCGCCAAAAATTCGGCTTTGGCCTTGACAGCAGCTTCGGCGGCCCGTCGTGCGGCGATGAGATCAGTAATATCATGATACAAAGCCAAATATGAAGCGTTCTCGTCGCCACCATGTATGGGCATGGCAAATAATTCCACATCCACAAGGTCGCCGTTTTTGTGCCTGCGCTGGGTGACCACGCGAATCATATCGCCTTCACGCACGCGATCTGCCAACTGGGCGGAACTCTGGTGTTCTATTGGTTGAATAATCACTTCGGTTAGCTGTCGTTTCAAAACCTCAGATTTCTGGTACCCAAAAAGTTTTTCAAAAGCCGGATTGCAATCAGAAATATCGCTATTTACATCCGTGGTCACAATGGCAATGGGGCTTACATTAAAAAGTGTCTCAAAATATATTTTTTGCAGAGTCAATTCTTCTTCGGCCAGAACTTGTTCTGTAATATTGATGATGGATACCAACACCCGTTCGAGCGTATCTTCATAGCCAGGGCTAATTTCCCACTTCACATCCACATGAAGCAGGTTGCCTTCCAAATCATAGTTGATGCCGCGGCTCTCAAAAACACGCTCCCCATTCCCAATTGCAATCAGTTCTTGTCGAAATACTTCCGTTGACTCTTCCCCAAAGATATGCCCCAAATTTTGCAGAAGTTCATCTTTTCCGGGGACTTTAAAAAGATCATAGGTGACTCGATTTACATCCAAAACCCGAACCATTTGAGTGCATTTGATAATATCTTCGGGATGAGCGTCAAAATAGGTTTCAAAATCGCTAATTCCCTGTGCCCTGAGTGCATCAATATATTTTTTTACATCCGAGAAATCTTCTTCCCACAACGAAATTGGGGCATCCTCAAACAAGGCGCGGTATTTATTCTCCTCATGCTGTACGCGCATTTCAGCACGTTGGCGCTTTTCCATCTCCATTAGAAAATGATTCCGCATTGCTGTACTTGTTCCCCCCACCAAAAAACCAAATAAACTTGCAACTATGGACATCGCAAGTAGCACAGGATCAAACCAATTTTGCCAACCACCCCCTGCGCTAACTGTAAATAAAACGATAATCGGATAGGTAGCGGCGCCCGCCAAAAAACCTGTTTTTTCGCCAAATAGCCACCCGCTAATGATGACCGGAAACCACAGCACAACCACAGCAAATCGCCCTTGTGTTGGAAAAAACAACATAAAAGCAGAGCCACAAACAAGCCATGCCCCAACGTAAATATATGTTTTATGCGCTTCCAGCCAACCAAATAATCGTTCCATAAGTTTATTCCTGGAAAACCAATTTGCTCACCGCTACCCATCATACTATGCGGCTTCTATCGCTGATAACAAACCCGATTGCGCCCTTGCCTTTTTGCCAGGTATAGCATTTCATCGGCGGCATCAAATA
This sequence comes from Chloroflexota bacterium, assembly GCA_018648225.1. Classification (NCBI taxonomy): domain Bacteria; kingdom Bacillati; phylum Chloroflexota; species Chloroflexota bacterium. The sequence goes on along the minus strand of JABGRQ010000149.1, from coordinate 1,277 downwards.
ACTGGTCCAAAGACACAGCGCTTCCTAGATTTAAAGTAGCAACCCCCAGACTTATCTCAATGCCCAATTCGTCATCAAAGTTATCTTGATCTTCGACATGCACGGGCAACCTGGCATTCATTACCTGAATGCGTAAGCGCTCGGCTATTTCTACGGCTTCGTTGAGAGAAGTCTCGGGCAACAAGATGATAAACTCCTCCCCGCCCCAACGGCCGGCACGGTCATAACTACGCAAATTTTTTGTAATCGTCTCAGCCAACATTATCAATGCTCGATCGCCGACAAGGTGCCCATATCGATCATTGACGAGCTTAAAATGATCGATATCTAAAAGAAGAATACTCAGCGCGTGAACCATTCGCTCAGAACGTTCCAATTCGGATTGTGCATGGGTATAGAAAGCTCTACGATTCCAAAGGCCGGTCAATTCATCATGCATGGCCAATTCATACATACGTTCATAGGCCCCCTTCAAACGTTGTTCCAGATCCAAAATGCGCGCCCCAATATGCAGGCGAGAGCTTAACTCTTTGGGGTCGAAGGGCTTAATCATATAGTCATCGGCGCCAGCATCCAAACCATCTACAATATTTTCAATCCCCTGACGTCCCGTCAACACGATGATATAAATATAACCCGCCATTTCGGTTTCGCGGATCAAGCGTGTCAGCGTAATACCATCCATTTCGGGCATCACCCAATCGGTAATTACCAGGCGAATAGTGCGCTGTTGAAGAATTTGCCAGGCCTCAACACCGTTTTTAGCCTCAACAACATCATAATTCAACTGCGAAAGCGTGCCAGATAATAGCTTTAGCGAGATTGGGTCATCTTCAACAATTAGAACTTTCATTTTATTTTAGGTTTCCCACGCAAAAACGATGTGATTTCCACCAACCTGGCCAGCGCGAACAAGCGCATTTTCAGCCGCCTGAATCAGGCCATCCAATGTCGTTACCTGCTCCTGTCCGCTTTGGACAAATCCCATACTGGCACTCAATACCAGGTGCTCATTATTGGGTAGCCGAAACGGCACATTATTTACGTTTTTACGAATACGATCAGCTACAACCGAAGCTCCTGCCAATGATGTTTCCGGTAGCAATAGAATAAATCCGTTTTTTCCCCAACGCCCAATGAGATCGTAGGAGCGTACACTGGCCCATATTTTTAAGGCTACCTGAGCAAGCGCCCGTTCCACTGTATCGCCATCAAACGAGGTTTCTAGCAGTTTGTCGGAGAGCAAACAAAGATAGCAAAAACGGTGATAGACTTCG
>JABGRQ010000148.1:1729-4673 GCA_018648225.1 Chloroflexota bacterium | reverse complement strand
ATCGACTGCAATTTGAGCACGATAATAATATAACCGGGCAAAATCCAGGTCTGAAACAGCCAGCTTTTCTGCAGCATTCATCTGGGGCAAAGCGTCTTTGGCGTTATCCACCATCCACATGGCACGCCCAAAACCCAGGCTAATCTCAAATGTATTCGATGTGTATTTGCGCGCTTCGTACAAATCGTTCATCGCCTGAGCCGCGTCACCCAATTCAAGCGCCGTCAGACCACGATATTGATAAGCTAATGCATTTTCGTCATCCAATTCCAGCGCCTCATCAAACGCATCCAAAGCATCCTCAAAATCTTCTCCCAGCTCATAGTACAACCGTCCAAGCAAAGCCCAATAACGGGCATCTTCCTGCTCGTATAACCCGAAGGTTTGTAAATATGCAAGGGCGTCTTCCGGACGACCTTTATCAAAATTAATTTCCGCTAATAATAGATATACAGATAAGTCGGTAATATCGAGTTCGTGTGCCCGCATCGCATCAGCATGGGCTTCTTCGACATGAGCGAGCGCCAAATGCGCCTGCGCCCGCAACGCGTAAAACTGCGGATGATCTGCCAGTAAGGCTTCCACATCTTCGAGCACGGCCAATGCATCTTCAACTTGTCCACGCGCCAGGTAATAAGCCGCCAATTCCAGATGAGCAGCACCAAAATCCGGGCCAAGTTTTACGGCCTGTCGCAGATCATTTTCCACATTTGCCGCAGGATTCAGTACCACTTTCAACAAAGCGCGCCCCAGATAAGCCGGAGCAAAGGCTGCATCCAATGCAATCGCCGCTTCGTACGATTTCATCGCCGTGCCGGTATCTCCCATCAGCCGCTGACCCTCACCCAGGTAGTACAACACATCCGCAGCTTCTGGCTCGTCGTGCTGTACTTGCTCCATGAAAGAGAGCATGGATTCGTAATCACCGCTCTCGTAGGCGCGCATGGCGATACGGAAGGCCTCGCTGCGAGGGTGGGGGGTATTGACAAAAAGAGGGCGCGGCGTATAAGTGGCTGCTAACTGCATCCATAGAGGTTGCGCCGTGGCCGCGGGCAATTTTGCATCAACAGTAGCGAGGGCCACATCGCTGGGTGTTACCGTAGGGGTATCGGTCCATGCCAGGGGGGTGATTGTTAGTTTGGGGGCAAACAACCCATTTCGAGAGCCAAAAACACCCAGCCAAATCAAACCAACCACAAAAATTCCCGCCACCGAAAAAATCGCCAGCCGAGCGATTGGATTCGCCCAAATGCGTTTCAGACCGCGCGGCGCTTCGGCATCACTTAACTCAACTTTCCAAGATCGGCGCTTCGGAGGAACCGGGATAATTTCATCTATTGGGTGTGACTGACCGAGGAGGCGTAACCCCCGTTTGGCTATTTCATTGTCCGGGTCAAGCCGTAGCACAGATTGCAAGCAATAGAGCTTTTCTTTTTCGCTTTCAACAACCGAGCTAAGCCAGAGCCAATAATCTGGATTTTCTTTATTATTTCGCAACAAACGCGTTAATAAATCCCGCGCCTGAGAGCGGTGGTTTTGAATAATGGCATCAATTGCTTCTTTGAATATTCCGGATTCTGACATGGCACTTAAACCAGTCTAGCATAAGCAAGCTGTACCGACAAGGAACCGAGGTACCAACTTACCAATCTGTAAACTACTGCATCAAGCAACGATCTCCTATCCCAAAGGAGATTCCGAGAGATTTTCTGAGCGGGCCATTACCGCCACCAGCGACTGTCCAAAAGGAGGCCGCGCCAGGCGCTCAATAGCGGAGAGATATGGCACTAGGCGATCCATCAGATGGGCATTTTCGCGGCGAATTACCTGGTCTTTCCGCACCCGCGCCGACCAGTACCAGCCAAAAACGCCAACCAAATTCACATAATGGCATTCGATTAATTCCAGCCTGGCATCGTTTGCCAACGATCGTAACCGCGTACGGCTATAGCGGCGAAAATGCCCCAATTCTTTGTCCAATGCGCCATAGGCCCATGGCCCGGCGGGGACATAAAGCCACAATTTCCCTCCGGGCTTCAACACCGACGCCATTTGCTGAACAGCCAAGAGATCATTTTCAATATGTTCCAACACATTTATACATAAAACTGTATCAAAATAATCCAGCGGCGCTTGCGCTGCGGGCAAATCGAGCAAACTCAATTGCAAAGGGGTAATATTCTTGTGGGTCTTTGCGTATTCGCGCAAAATATTCACGTATTCATCTTCAAAGTCCAGGCATACTACCTCTTTACTTGACAATAAAAATTGCGTGATATTCCCGATTCCTGCACCAATTTCTAAAATCCGCTCGCCCAAATGCGGACGCATCAACGAATAAATCCAGTGGTTGTAATTATAGGTATCTGTTAATAAATCTAAAGTATTTGTAATCGTATGGATAAATTCATCCTGCATAGCAGCCTCTTTGGCGATCAAATAATCGCCGAATTATAACACTACGCCGAAACGCAACTCCCCCTGAATTAGCGGTACAATAACAGCACCTATCCAATCACCCCCTTCCATGCCTATGTCTCAACACCCACTCCAACACAAGAACATCATTCTGGGCGTCACCGGCAGTATTGCAGCCTATAAAGCAGCCGACCTCGCCAGCAAACTCGCCCAAAGCGGCGCGAATGTCAATGTTGTACTCACCGATGCCGCCACAAAATTCATCGCCCCGCTGACGTTTCAATCTGTCACCGGACAGCCCGCCTATACCGATGCCGATCTCTGGGGCGCGGATGCACATGTGCTGCACATCGGGTTGGCGCGCAAGGCCGATGCGCTGCTCATCGCTCCGGCAACTGCCAATACGCTCGCCAAACTTGCCCACGGTCAGGCCGACGATCTCATCTGCCTGACAGCCTTGGCATTGGGAAGCGAAGCAAATGCCGCGCCCCTGATGATTGCCCCGGCAATGGACGCGGGCATGTAC
>JABGRQ010000148.1:0-1629 GCA_018648225.1 Chloroflexota bacterium | reverse complement strand
TGTTGATGAGCGCCGCGGTAGCCGATTTCCGCCCGGCCCAACCGGCCCAGCAAAAAATCAAAAAAATCACTGGCGCGCCATCGCTGCCACTTGCGCCAAACCCCGATATTCTCGCCGCCGTCCACCGGCAACGCGCCACAACAAATCAACCCCAAATTCTGGTCGGATTTGCTGCCGAAACCCAGGCCCTCATCGCCAATGCCGCAGACAAAATGCGCCGCAAAGGTTTGAACTTCATCGTCGCCAACGATGTCAGCGCCAGCGATGCCGGTTTCGCTGTCGATACCAACCGCGCCGCCCTGCTGCACGCCGATGGCCGCAAAGAAGAACTGCCACTGATGAGCAAATATGAAATTGGCGCCGAAGTCATCGCACGCGTCATAGCCCTGCTCAACCCCCAGGAGAGTTCATGAAGCTCCACAACGCCATCACCGATATTCCCGGCATCCAGGTTGGGCACGCGCAAGATTTGGATGCGATCACCGGCTGCACCGTAATTCTGTGCCCGGATGGCGCGGTTGGGGGCGTGGATCAGCGCGGGGGCGCGCCGGGCACGCGCGAGGTCGACGCGCTGCATCCTCTGCATTTGGTCAAGGAAGTACATGCGGTCGTGCTCTCGGGTGGCTCTGCTTTCGGGCTGGATTCCGCCTCGGGGGTGGTGCGCTACCTCGAAAAAAAAGGCATCGGTTTCAATGTCCAGGTGGCGCGCGTCCCCATCGTCCCTGCGGCCATTCTGTTTGATCTCGGCATTGGCCGCGCCGATATTCGCCCCGATGCCGAAATGGGCTATCAGGCCTGTATAAACGCCAGCACCCAGCCTCCCACACAAGGCAATTTCGGCGCAGGCACCGGCGCTACGGTGGGGAAAATTTTGGGCATGGGGCAGGCGATGAAGGCTGGCATTGGCACCGCCAGTATGGAAATTGGCGGCGGCGTGCTCGTTGGGGCCATTGTGGCGGTAAACGCCTTTGGCGACGTGATTAACCCCCGCGACGGTGAAATCATCGCCGGGGTACGCGCCGTAGACAAGGGGCCATTACACATAGGCGCGTCGGGCTATTTCGCCAACACGCTGGATGTGATGCAATCGCTGGTGGGGCGCACGGCGCTGGGGCTTGCCAGCCGCGGCAATACCGTGATCGGCGTGGTCGCCACCAATGCCAATTTCAACAAGGAAGACATCAACAAGGTAGCGCAAATGGCGCATGACGGCCTAGCGCGCACCATCCGCCCGGCGCACACGATGGTCGATGGCGATACAATTTTTGCTCTGGCAACCGGCAAGCGCAAAGCGGATGTTAATATCGTAGGCGCGTTTGCTGCCGAGGTTTTTGCGCAGGCCATATTGAATGCCGTTGATGCAGCCGAATCGCTGGGCGGCGTGCCCGCGATTTCAGAAATTGTTGACAAAAGCAATCGGGCGTAGTAAGATTTTCTCCGCTCAGGCGAGGTAGCTCAGTGGCAGAGCAGGGGACTCATAAGCCCTTGGTCGTGGGTTCAAATCCCACTCTCGCCACACAAAAGCTCTGAGAAATTTCTCAGAGCTTTTTCTTGTCTGGGCATAAACCACATCACTAAGTACACCGTAAACTAAGTAATATTGAATTTCTGATTTTCAGATTGAACCTT
>JABGRQ010000147.1 GCA_018648225.1 Chloroflexota bacterium | reverse complement strand
CGGTGGGGCGCTCGCTCGAAGCCTTTTTTAATGATGTCAGATCGCATAATTTCTCTTTCGTCCCTCACCCGGCATCTCTTCCAATGGGAGAGGGGCTTGGGGCGAGGGAACCAAAAAGGGCTGCCCGTGTGGGCAGCCCTTTGCTCTAACTCGTGGAATGTGCTTGCTTTTATCTGCTTGTCACTTTCCTGACTACCCAAACGGAAACGGGGTTCGTAATCCCAAGGATAAGAACCAGGAGGCTAATCAGGGTGAAGATAAACAAAGCAAATAAATTTGGCATAGTTACTTTCCGGATGTTCCGGCTGTTTCAATATTGGGCGGGATTGTACTCAAGGGCACAAGAACTGTCAACCGTATAGCGTAAAAATTGCATAAAGGCCAAAATCTCCGAAGTCACGGCACCATCGCCAGCGCCTGCGCCAAATCGGCAATCAAATCGTCAGTGTCTTCGATGCCCAGCGCCAGGCGGATCAGATTATCGCGGATACCCATCCCGGCGCGCTCTTCTGGCGAAAACTCATAATAGGTCATCAGCGCCGGTTGGATGACGAGTGATTCCGTGCCGCCCAATGAGGTCGCAATCTGTGAGAGTTGCAAATGGTCGATGAAGCGGGAGGTCGCTTCCAGGCCGCCGCGCACTGTGAACGAAACCACACCCCCGAAGCCTTTCATCTGCTGGATAGCGACTTTGTGATCGGGGTGGGAGGCCAGCCCCGGATACCAGACTTGCTCAATTTTGGGATGCGCTTCCAAAAATTGAGCCACCTTGATGCCGCTCTGGTTTTGCCGCTCCACGCGCAAGGCCAGCGTTTTGACGCCGCGCAGCACCCAATTGGCGTTGTTGGGATCAATTATGCCACCCAACACACCCAACGGGCCACGCAGCGATGCAATCAGGCCCGCTTCGCCAGCCACCACCCCGGCAAGCAGATCATTATGCCCGGCAAGATATTTGGAGGCAGAATGCACTACCAGGTCCACGCCCCACGCCAGGGGCTGGATATTGATCGGCGTGGCGAAGGTGGCATCCACCATCGTCTTGATTTTGCGACGGCGGGCGACATCCACAAAACGCTCCAAATCCAGCACCCGCAAATAAGGGTTGGTCGGCGACTCGGAGATCAGCAAACGCGTCTCCGGGCGAATGGCATCTTCGAGAGTCTGATAATTTCCCATCGGTACAATTGTACAGTTAATCCCCAGGCGTTTGAGAAACGTCAGCGCAAATTCACGCGTGCGGCGGTAGCAGTCATCGGTGAGCACGATATGCGAGCCGGTCGGCAGCATCGACAAGATCACGCTGGTAATTGCCGCCATGCCCGATGCGTAGAGCAGGGCATCGTCGGCGCCTTCAAGAGCCGCCAGGCGCGCCTCAGCCGCGGCCACGGTGGGGTTGCCATAACGCCCGTATTCGATGACTCCACCCGAATCGCCCATCAGATAAGCGTCTTTATAGGCGCAGACCGCTGCTGTATCCTCAAAAGTGTACGTGGCCGTTTGCACAACCGGCTCGGTAACCGCGCGATAGGGGTTGGCGCGCCGCCCGCCATGCACAGATTGCGTAGAAGGGCCAAAGCCATTCGATTTGCTTTCAGATGGGGGCGTTAAAGTGGGTGCAATTGGGTAAGCCATACAAACATTCTCCTTGTGGGAATCAAAAAAGCCGCCCGGTTGGGCGGCCTGTTGCGCAAAAGATATGTACTGTCTAATGCCTGCGTCTGCGAGACGCGACCACCCAAGCCCGCGAGCGGGGCATCAACATGCTCATCATCATGGCAAAAATACCGAGAATTACAAGGGTAGTCGGGTTCATGTTGGAGCGAATTCTAGTCAATGCCGCCGGATTTGTCAACCGCATCATGCGGCAATTCCTGGGCAGCTTTTTCGAGCATGGTAAATCCGGTCCGGATGAGACGTTCGAGATATTCGGAATCGCGCAATTCCGAGCGATGGAGGGCTTTATCGAGGGCCGCACGCACTCCGCTGGCGCGCCTGGCCCAAAGCGAATCGGCTGAAAGCCGCGCCAAGCGTTCGTTGAGAATTTGGGCTTGATGTTGAGTGGTCGTCATTTTGAAAATTCACCACAAAGACACGAAGGTACAAAGAAAAAACTTCGTGTCTTTGTACCTTCGTGGTGAGAAATTAATTCGCCTGAATATCTTCCAACGGAAGTTCGTATTGTCGCGCCGGAATGGTGCCTAATTTCTCCGGCCATTTGCCGGTGATGTGCTGAACAATACGTCCGACGTGAACGTGGCAATTTTCGATGAAATAACTGTAACGCGCTTTGCGCTCACCGCCCGCAGCCGTCCCGGCAACGTATAGCCCGGGGATATTCGTCTGCATGGTGTGGGGATCAAAAACCGGGACGCGGCTTTCGCCCTCCAGGGTGACTCCGGCACGCTCGAAGAGAGTCATATCCCCGAGGAAGCCAGTCAGCAGTAATGCAAAGTCGGCAGATTGTTCAAAACGCGAGTCATCGGCGCGCCGCAAAATAACCTGTGTGGGCGTAATCTCCACAGGAACAGTTTCGGGCAAGAATTTAATTGTGCCGAGTTCGATTTGCGCCAGCAGGTCGGGCAGGATGAAGTGCTTGACCGATTTCGGATCAAATTCGGCGCGGCGATAGCTGAGGGTCACCTCTGCCCCGGCGCGCCAGCAACGCAGGGCGGCCTCGGCGGCTGAGTTGCGCCCCCCGACGACGAGCAATTTCTCACGGAAATAGGTGTGCGGCTCATCAAAATAATGCGTGACATGTGGCAAATCTTCGCCGGGGATGTGGAGCAAGTTGGGGGCGTGCATATCCCCCACTGCCAGAACCACGCGCCGGGCCTGGTATCGCCGCTCCCCGCTGCGGGACTGAGTCACCAACTCAAAGCCAGAATCCAGCCGGTTGATTTGTGCCACCGGCTCGTAGGTGTTAATCTGCAAATCCAGTACTTCCACAATACTACGCAAATAGGCCAGATACTCTTCGCCGGTAACACGGCTTTGATCGGTATTGGGGATGGGCATCCCGGCAATTTCAATCCGCTCGGTGGTGCTAAAAAAATAGGTTTGGCGCGGCCACCAAGAAAGGGTGTAGCCAATTTGTTTGGCATCGAAATGCAATGTTGAGACTCCGGCGCGCTTCAGCGCCGCGGCTAATTCGATACCAATTGGCCCCGCGCCAATGATGGCAATTTCGGGAATGGGTAGATTTTTGCTCATACGGTGATTTTACCAATAATCACGTATAATTCGAGCATTGTGAATTGACAATTCTATGAGGAAACCAGGAAGCCATGAATTTTTTTGTTTTCCTGGTTTCCTCATCAATAAATACTCGAGGCAGGATATGAACGATCAAAAAGTTATTTTCTCGATGGTACGCGTCAACCGGCGCTTTCCGCCCAGCAATAAAGAAGTTATCCGTGATATTTCGCTGGGATTCTATTATGGGGCCAAGATCGGGGTGGTCGGCCTGAACGGATCGGGCAAAAGCACGCTGCTGAGAATTATCGCCGGGCGCGATGAGGGCTATGAGGGACAGGTGGTCTTCTCGCCGGGCTACAGCGTCGGCCTGCTGGAGCAAGAACCCCAATTGGATGATACCAAAACGGTGCGTGAGATTGTTGAAGAAGCAGTGCAACCGATTGTAAATAATCTCAAAGCCTTTGATACCATCAGCGAGAAATTTGCCGAACCCGATGCCGATTTTGAAACTCTAATCGAAGAGCAAGGCCGCCTGCAAGAATGGCTGGACCATCACGACGCCTGGAATCTGGATCATAAACTTGAAATGGCAATGGGGGCACTGCGCTGCCCGCCGGAAGATTCTTCGGTGGCTGTGCTTTCGGGCGGCGAGCGTCGCCGCGTGGCATTGACACGCCTACTGCTCACCGAGCCGGATATTCTGCTGCTCGACGAGCCGACCAACCACCTCGACGCCGAATCGGTAGCCTGGCTGGAGCGCCATTTGCAGAGCTACCCCGGCACGGTCATCGCTGTGACGCACGACCGCTATTTTCTTGACAATGTTGCGGGCTGGATTCTGGAACTTGACCGCGGGCATGGCATCCCCTGGAAAGGCAACTACTCTTCCTGGCTGGAGCAGAAACAGGATCGCCTGCGCCTGGAAGAGAAAAGCGAAGACAAACGTCTCAAAACCCTGGAACATGAGTTGGAGTGGATCCGTATGGCGCCTAAAGCGCGGCACGCCAAAGGCAAGGCACGCGTCACGGCCTACGAGCGGCTGCTCTCGCAGGAATATGAAAAACAGCGTGAAGATTTAGAGATTTATATCCCGCCGGGGCCGCGGCTGGGCGATCGTGTGATCGAATTCGAAAAGATCAGCAAGGGCTACGATGATCGTTTGCTGATTGAAGACTTCACCCGCAGTATTCCGGCGGGCAGCATTGTGGGCGTGATCGGCCCCAACGGGGCTGGGAAGACATCCTTGCTGCGCATGGTCACCGGGCAGGAGCAACCCAATTCGGGCAACGTAGCCATCGGGCAAACGGTGCAATTGGGCTATGTAGATCAGTCACGCGACACACTCGACGGCGAGAAAAATGTCTGGGAGGAGATCAGCGGCGGGGATGAATTTATCAATCTGGGCGGGAAGAAGCGCAACAGCCGCGCCTATGTTTCTTCGTTCAACTTTTTGGGCAGCGACCAGCAAAAACAGGTCAAAAATCTCTCAGGTGGGGAGCGCAACCGCGTTCACCTGGCGAAGATTCTCAAAAAAGCATCCAATGTGATTTTGCTCGATGAGCCGACCAACGATCTGGATGTCAACACCCTGCGTTCATTAGAAGCCGCCCTAGAGAATTTTGCGGGCTGCGCCATCGTGGTTTCGCACGACCGCTGGTTTCTCGACCGCATTGCCACGCATATTCTGGCTTTTGAGGGTGACAGTCAACTGATGTGGAGCGAGGGCAACTGGTCAGACTACGAAGAAGCGCGCCGCAAACGCCTGGGCACCGATGCCGACACCCCCCAGCGCATCAAATATCGCAAACTCACGAAATAGGGCAAAATAAAGGGTGTGCGTCGGAAACGCACACCCTTTATTTTGCCTATATATTAATTTCCTGCACGCGGTAGGTATACCCGTCTATCGCCAAGTCAATCGCTTCGAGGTGGCGGCGCACATACTGGCCGCAATTCGAGCCAATATAATTCTCTTCCACTTCGCCGATGCTCATAATCACCTGATACCCGGCGGCGCGCAAATCCTGAATAATAGGATAGTCACCATTGCCGCGGTGCGGGTCAATATACGAGTTCAGGCCATTCTCTGCGGCGCGGTAAGTGGGGTTCAGCGGCGTAACTTTAATCAAAAAATGCTCCGGCGAGAAATGGCGCAACAGCACAGCGGGGTCTACCGGACTGTCTTCAGCCAGGGCAAAATTGAGGGTCACTTTGCGATCACCCTCTTCGTGAAAGCGCTCGCCAAACGCGCCCATCTCGGCAAAACCCCACTTCTTAACCGGAATCATCTCATCACGCCGGGCTTCGTCGGTGGTGTGAATCGAAAACTGGAACTGAAAATTCCCGCCGCGGTAAAGCTTATTCTTCACATCCAGCAACCGCTCAAAAAAAGCATCTGTTCCGTGGGGTGCGATTGTCGAAACCGAGGGCATAAAGCCAGGAGCGTGATAACGTTGCGGCAGTTCTTCGATCACATCCAACACGGCCATATTAAAGGCCGGTTCACCCATACGGGCAAACTGAATTTTGAATTGCTGCGTATCAATCTGCCAATCGGGGTAGCGCAAATTCACCACATAATCAATCTGTGCAAATAAACCTTCCCTCGAAACCCTGCCATGATAATAACCCCCGGCGTCGCACATCGAGCAGCCCACCGGGCAGCCAAACAGCGTTGATACCATTAATACCCATTTTTCTTCACGCGGCATCGGCGGCTGGACGGCTTCCACAAATTCAATAAATTTACCGCCTTCCAATTCAGCCACATAGACCATAGCAATATCTTCTCGACCCGATGAAGCGAGGACTTTCATAAAACAATCTCCTTGCAGGTGGGGCGTATTACAAAAATGCGCCCCACCTAAATATTCTCTATTTGTTGGTAAATCTGCATCGCAGCGCGGACGCCATCCCCAACAGCGATGGACGTTTGCCGATAGATGCCATTTTTAACATCTCCAATGAAATAAAGCAAGGCGCGACTTTCCAGGCTCTGGGCTTGATCCTGCACGCGCGGGGATATTGTATCCAAACGTGGAACGCGGCCAATCGCGCCTAAGAGATAATCGGCCTGGATTTCAAGTTTTTCGCGCCTCGAAATGCAGCGCAACAAAAGGCCATCATTCGTGCCCGGCTCTAGCGTTTCAACCGTCGTATGCGCCAGATAGCGGATGCGCGGCTCGACTTGCGAGCGCTCCCACAATAAAGGCAGGCATTTGAGTTCATCGCTGCGATTCAGAATCGTCACCGTGTTGCCGCGTCCTGCCAGATTCAGGGCATAATCAAAAGCCGCATCCCCCGCGCCAACGATGGCAATCTGCTTACCTGTCACGCCAAAAAGTTGGAAAACTTCGTAGACCACGCGCCCGGTCAGGGATGCGGGGATGGCAAAATCGCTAAAGGTGCGCGGCCGCGTCCCTGTGGCGACGACCACCCGTCGGGCAACACGCGCTCCGTAGGGAGTATCCAGCCGGAAGGCAGTGCCATCCCAATCGAGCTGAGTCACGCGCGAGCGAGTCAGCTCCACCCCTACAGCTTGAGCCTGACGCTCGAAGAGGCGCACCAGTTTGATACCTGCGATTCCACGAGGAAAACCAGGGTAATTCTCCACCAGATTGGCATTGCGCAACAAACCACCGGGAGCGTCCATCTCAAAAATCAGCGGATCGATACCAAAGCGTTTGATCTGAATAGCGGCTGCCAACCCCGCCGGGCCAGCGCCGATAATTGCAACCGGGTTAATTTTCATCTGAACACAAAGACAGCGGAGAACGCAGTACCCTAAAGGGCACAGGCGAGCGCAGAGTTTTTCTTTGATATTTCTCAGCGAACTCTGCGGTGAATATATTTCTTTGCAATGGAGTAATTTTATCCATTGGATTCAAAAAAGGCCAAAATATCAGCGATGAGGCAAAGGTGTGCGAAGCCGTGGGCCAGGTTGGTAAGCGTGGCGCCGTGGAAAACGGCATTGTAGGTAGCCGTGCCATCTACAGGGAAGAAAATTTCGAAGCCGCGCACAAAAGCAGAACGGGCGGTGGTTTCACAGCAAAGATGAGTCATTACACCACAAATGACAAGTTGGCTCACATTCAGGCGGCGCAGACGATCATCAAGATCAGTCTGATAAAATGCATCGTATTGCGGCTTCTGTAATATCACGCCAGCGCGCGTATCGAATTGGGGGGCAATCACGCTGAGGGGATTTTCAATGAAAATAATTTCACGCCACCACTGACCCATCATAGCCGCATTCTCGGGGGTGTTGATGTGCTGCGTGAAGAAGATTGGGCAATTGCGCTGCGAGAACGCGTCAATCAGGTTTTGCAGGCCAGGGAGAATTGCCGCCGCACTGGGAATATATGCATGTGATTCAGGTGACAAGAAATATTCTTGCATATCCAAAACTAGCAGAGCGCTATGCTTCGGAATCAAAGCAAGCTCTCGAGGGCGGGAGCTTACCTGATGGAGCATCTGCGCAGCCTGAATATCGATGGTATTGGAAGAAAAATAGCGCTCTTTCACCGAACCCATTCTAGCACAACCAAACTTTATTCAGAGAGTGATAAAAGTCATCCAGCAAGCATAATAATCGGACTACAATTATCCTATTTTATGAATTGAAAGTAGTGTACTTCTGTGTTGGTCAACAACATTCTGAACACATCACTCATTTAGGCTGAAACGCGAATGCCACGAATAGCGCAAATTTCGCGAATGTTATTCAGAATAAATTCGCGTGATTAGCGCCATTCGCGCTCATTCGCGTTAAAATTTTCAAAGGTATTGGTGTACAAAATGCTCCTGATGAATACAAAAGTAGTGTACTTCGTTTTAGAAATTGCATTTCCAAGCTGCTTTTGACCATTATCGTTTTCACCATTATTTCGTTCAAACGCGCATTGGTAGTCCTTTCATAGAGTGTTGGCGGGCATTTTCCATATCAACACCCGAAAGGGAGACTATCCGTGCATTAAATTGACCAAATATCGTTTTGTACGTCACGCCTGTTTGACAAAAATTGTACGCTGTGCTATTCTTCACCGCATAGAGACCGACCGGTCGGTCTGATTGTGAGATCATCCATGCTTGAAACTGAAAAGACCACCCGCCAGCGTATTCTGGATGCCGCCGTAGAACGTTTTGCCCAAAACGGCTACCACAATACCAGCGTAGCCGATATTGTCAGCGATTCGCAAACTTCGAAAGGCGCGGTCTATTTCCACTTCCCCAGCAAAGAAGAGATTTTCCTCGGGCTGGTGGATGAGTTCGCCGCAATTCTCGAAAAGCGGCTAAAGGAAGCCATCGACAAAGAAACCAGCGGCGTTCGTCGGGTAAATACCGCTTTGTGCATTTGCATGGAAACCTTTACTTCGTACCAGAAATTAGCCAAAATATTCCTGATACAAGCGGTTGGCCTGGGGGCGGCCTTCGAAAAAAAGCAACGCGAAATCCACCTGCGTTTCATCCGGCTCATTCAGCAGCATCTCGACGAAGCCGTACAAGAAGGCGATATTCTGCCCCTCGATACCGAAATCGCGGCTTACGCCTGGATGGGCGCGATCAACGAGGTCATCATCGAGTGGGTACATACCGGACATCCCACGCCAAAACGGGCGCTGCCGGGGCTGCAAACCGTGCTGCTACGCAGTCTTGGCATCTCCGAGGAACGCATTCACCATTTGGAAAATTTATAAAGCCAGAGATGCACAGCTTGCTTTCTTGGCCTCATCAAAAAAACACAAAAGGATAAGTATAATGTTTACAAAAAATAAGTTCGCCATGATTCTATTCGTAATTGTTTTATTGGGTATGATGTTAGGCGCCTGCGGCGGGAAGTCCGAACCAGCGACCCTGAAGGTGGCTCTGCTCCCGGTGCTGGATACACTCCCTATCCATGTGGCTGCCCAGGAGGGATTTTTCGAGGCCCAGGGCGTGAACGTGGAAATCATACCGGTGGCATCCGCCCCTGAGCGCGACCAGATCATCGCCGCGGGCAGCGCCGACGGGATGCTCAACGAGATTGTTTCCACACTTTTCTACAATAAAGACGAAGTTCAGGTGCAAATTGTGCGCACCGCCCGCGCCGCCACCAGAACCGCGCCGCTCTTCCGCATTTTGGCAGCCAAAGACAGCGGCATCGCAAATGTGGAAGACCTCAAGGGTGTTGAAATCGGCATCTCAGATGGCACCGTGATCGCTTACCTGACCGACCGCCTGCTAGAAGCCGAGGGCTTTACCACCGATGAAATCGCCACCATCTCTGTGCCAAAAATCCCCGACCGTCTGGCATTGCTCGGTTCTGGCGATATGCAGGCGGCCATGTTGCCCGATCCGGCTTCTTCGATGGCCTTGTTGGGCGGTGCAACGGTTGTTGTTGACGATACCAGCCACCCCGAATATGGTTTGAGCGTCTTTTCCTTCCGCAAAGATATCATTGATGCCAACCCCGAAGCGATTAAAGCCTTCCTGGCAGCGGTTGAGCAAGCCGTGGAGAAAATCAACGCCAATCCCGCGCAATATACCGCTCTAATGGGGGAACAAGGTTTGGTCCCCGGCCCATTGCTGGAAACCTACCAGGTCAACCCCTTCCCCACCGCGGGCGTGCCCTCACAAGCGCAGTGGGATGATGCTGTAGCCTGGGCCACGGGCAAAGGTTTGCTGGATACCGATGTTGCCTACGGCGACTCGGTGACAGCGGAGTATTTGCCTTAATTCTTTTTTGCATAGATAATCCAAAACAAGAGTACGGAGCGGCGTAGCCGCTCCGTACTCTTGTTTTAGGATACTCCGCCAAGATATAGCCCGGCCACAAAAGAAATAATAGGATAAAATCTACCCTTGCCATGATCCTACTGAACGCGCTCACTTTCGCATACCCCAACCAAAAGCCGATCTTTCAGGATTTCTCCTGGAAGATTCAGCGCGGCGAAACCTGGGCGGTGCTTGGCCCTTCAGGATGCGGCAAATCAACGCTGCTGTATCTGATCGCGGGGTTGCGCTTTCCTGCGGCTGGGGATGTCCTCGTCAACGAGGAACGCATTACGCGGCCGCGCCCGTACACCGGGCTGATTATTCAAGAATATGGCCTGTTGCATTGGGCTACCGTGCGCGAGAACGCTCAACTTGGCTTGCGAATCCGCGGCTTTTACGGCCCAGATGGCACCCACGCGCCGCAAGATTTTCAACCATCCCTGAATGTTGACCCCTGGCTGGATCGTTTAAGATTGCTCCCCCATGCCGAAAAATACCCGGGGCAGCTATCCGGCGGGCAGCGCCAGCGCACCGCGATTGCGCGCACTTTGGCGCTGGAACCTGATCTGCTGCTAATGGATGAACCCTTCTCATCACTAGATGCCCCCACGCGCGAAGACTTGCAAAGCCTGACCCTGGAGTTACAGGCCGAGCAAAATCTGACCCTGCTGATTGTCACACACACCATTGAAGAGGCCGCCATTCTCGGCAAAAAAATCCTGCTGCTGGGGGAGCCACCCAACACACACCCGCGGGTGATTAAAAATCCACAGGCCGGAAGCGATAATTTCCGCGGCAGCGATGCATATGTGAATATCTGCCGCGACCTACGCGCTCAAATGGATTTGCCATGAAACGCCGCGATCTGATTTATGCTGTACTGGCGCTCTTCACCATCTGGCATATCGCCGCCTGGCTCATCGATCAGCCGATCTTGCCCTCCCCCATCCGGGTTATCCCGGCATTTTTCCGCGAATTGGGGGGCGATCTACTGCCACATTTCGCCGTCAGCCTGTGGCGTGTGTTTGCCAGCACAGCATTAGCAATTCTACTGGCTTCTCCCGCGGGGCTGATTTTGGGACAGTCGCCGCGCATGAATGCAATTTTCTCGCCGCTAATTTACCTGCTCTACCCGATCCCAAAAGTGGTTCTCGTCCCAGTGCTGATTCTACTCTTTGGGCTTGGCGATATGCCCAAAATTGCGATCATCTTTATTATTCTATTTTTCCAAATTTTAGTACTGGTGCGCGATCAGGCTGCCAGCCTGCGCCCGGAGTTGATCCAGAGTGTGCGCAGCCTGGGGGCTGGGCGGCGGGCACTATTCCGCTATGTGTACCTGCCAGCCAGCCTACCCGCTATTCTCACCGGGCTGCGCCAATCTGTCGGGACGGCGGTGGCGGTGCTATATGTGGCCGAGCTTTTTGCCACGCAACGCGGTCTGGGCTACTATATCTATCTCAAAGGTAGCACGCTCTTCGACTACCCGGCCATGTACGCCGGAATCATGGCGATGAGTTTATTAGGGTTGGGATTATATTTCTCGGTGGATTGGCTTGAACGAAAACTATGCCCCTGGGAATTCGCAAAATGAAACATCTAACGCAAAATAAGGGCAAAGGAATAACCGCTGCACCCTGATTGTTAAACCTGTTCCTGACTTTTCCCCGCCTGCGGCGGGGGATACCGAGATGGTAGTTATTTGGGAACAACTCTATTATTCGATATCGATGGGCAGTTGCAAATAAACATCTGCTCGCCCCGCCAGTATACCTACATCGAAGGTATACTGGCGTTCGCGCTCGAATTCATCCACATCAAAGTGATTTTCGAAATATTCGCCAAGGGCCGGTAACACGGCTTCTAGCCAAAAAATGTCGTTAAGCGAGGGGAGAAAAAACTCTTTCTCTGGACTGAAGCGCATAATACTGGGGTATGCGTTTGGATTGGGGATCGGCCAACCATATTGAGCAATTGCATCCAGATCGTCGAACGCAAAATATATCGCCGTATCGTAGGTCAGCGAGAAGAATTTGAGTTCGCTGGCAAGCCCTGGGGGGTCAAATTCGTGGAATATGCGCTGCAACCCTACCAGATCGTCGCTCACAAAGATCCCGAAACTCTCACCGGCGCCTCCCATCACCACAGCATAGCGCGTCGCTCCATCCACCGGATAACGGATTTCCATTGCTACCTCATAGGGCAGCAATTCCCAGGGGGCAATACGATAGAAATCGGCTGCAGCCTCGAAAACTTTCCCCAACAATGGCACCGTCGCCCCCGGGATGGATAACAGGCTTTCTGGCTCCGGGTAACCGCGGTTCATCATTTGCTCTAGCTCGCGAAGGGTAGGGTTCGCAAAAGGCAGATCGCGCCGAAATTCGCTCGCAATCTCAATCGCATCCAAAACCGGGGCGAGTTCCTGAAGCAGCGCTTCATCATCGAATATTAACTTCTGCGGGCGGCGCTTGGAACCCGATCCGAGCATGGGGCGCTTCATCGCTTTGAGCAATTCTTCCTGAATTTCATCGGCGGTGGGCGGCTGTTCGTAGATGCCATTGCGAATGACCTTGTTCTGATCGCTGACCACCATCACATACCAGGGCCGGTATGGGTTTTCGTGTTCAGGGGAAATCCAGGTTCGCGCCAAACAAACGGCGACTTCCCAGGTTTCAGGTTTTTGATTCAGATTTCGAATTTTTTCGAGCGGGATTTTTGCCATAATATTCTCACCTAAGGATTATTTGCAAAGCGGGAAAGCGGCCCCTGAGGGCTCAACAGGTCTGCTAAAACAGGGTAGGGAATGACAACCTGCTGCGGCCCGCCAGCATAGGGGGCAACTTGATAAGCGTCAAAAACGATCAACATACCTTCTGCGGTTAACGCCCAGACTTCATAATTCGGTAGTGCTCAAGAAGGAAGTGATAGCCTGGAGATGTCATAGCGGACAATAAA
>JABGRQ010000146.1:7526-19017 GCA_018648225.1 Chloroflexota bacterium | reverse complement strand
TGAATCATCTCCTTAGTTTATCACTAATCACTTACCTTGCAACACTACCCAAAATTCTCCGTCGTTGGAGCCGCGCCAGCTTCCCAAATATCATAGAATTCCATCTCGGTAGTCAGCGTGTCGATGCAATACGCGGAGATACGCTCCAGATAAAGTGCATCGGGTTGGAAAAGATCGTCCAAAGCGAGCGGCTGGGCGCGCGCAAGATCATAGTTGATAGCACGATGATATGAGTTTGGGTGTGCTCCGCCCAGATAATGATAGTTCACAAAAAGTACACTCAGAATCGGCGCTCCGGCGTCGAACACAACCAGAGGAGCATCCAAGGGGTGACCATCATTGAGCGGATCGGCATTTTCGAGTTCTTGCCCCCAGCCCAGTGCGGAGGGCAGCGAGTAATAAACTTCGGAAAAAGCATCGAAGCCATCCAGCGCATCGGGATTTGTGACCCAGGATTGGGCCGAGCGAATCTCTTCCTGCACGAAGGCGTTCATCAGCCCGTTAAAGCCCACAGCCTCGGGTTGCTGGCTATCCTCAATATACGGGTATTCCACCAACATCTGAAAGCGATACTCCGGCAAATCCGCTATTTGCTGACGATGTCCAAGCTGCCAGACTGGCTCAGGTTCGGGTGTGCTGGTAATAATTGGATTTGGGGATGGCGAAGCGGAACTCAGGGTGGGTAGCGTCTGGGGAGTCTGGCCCACGAATATCCGTTGTGGAAGCGAACAAGACAAGGACAACAAAAAGAAAAGTGTTATGATTGTGAGCAAGATTTTCGTTCGGCGCATGGCAATCACCCAGTGTGCAAATAGTGGCTTCTGAGAATTATAAACCAGGACTCCATTCTCGCGATGAAAACGACCATGAATTCATTCAAAACCCCAAAAATTTCTTTACAGACTCTTTTCCTGATTCCTTTTCTACTCATTACCACCCTGTCGATTGGGCTGGTTGGATATTTATCGAATCAGAACGGACGCAGCGCCGTCAATGATGTTGCCAACCAATTACGCAATGAAATTACCACCCGGATACTGGACCATTTAGAAGTTTTTCTGGAAACGCCTCAGCGAATTATTCAGCAAAATACCAGTGCCATTCAAAATGGTGGCGTCAATATTAATGATCCAGCTATACTGGAAAGCTATTTCTCTAATCAAATTCACTACTTTGAAACCGTAACCAGCATTTATTTTGGTTATGCGGAAGGCGGCATGGTGGGCGCGGGGCGAGAAGGCGCGGATGGTTCTTTTTATATTACAACTACCGAAGAATCTTCCGATGGCCCCTGGCATAAATATGCCACCACTCGCTCAGGTGAACGCGGCGATACGCTGGTAGCTCTAGATTATTTCGATGCGCGCACGCGACCCTGGTTTTTGGGCGCTATGGATAAAAAAGGTCCGACCTGGAGCGATATGTACATCCTCTTCACCGGTCAAGACCTGGCAATTGCTGCCAGCGCACCTGTTTATGATAAAAATCAGAACCTATTAGGTGTAACTTCAATTGATATATTTGCATCGCATATCAGCGCATTCCTGAAAGAATTGAAAATTGGAAAAACCGGGCAGGGTTTTATCATTGAACGCTCGGGGCTGTTAGTGGCATCGTCCGCCGATGAAAAACTGTTTACCAGTCTGGATATTGAGAGTCGTTTATCAGCAGATGAAAGCCAAATACCGATAATTCGTTCTACAGCAGAATTTCTCAAAGCCCAGTATGGGGATTACGACAATATCCCGCAAGAGGCACATTTGGAATATACGCTGAATGAAAGTCGTTTTTTTGTTCAGGTATCACGTTTGAGCGATGCATATGGCATCGATTGGTTGATTGTGGTGGTGATCCCCGAGGCCGATTTTATGGGACAGATCCAGCAAAACAACCTGACTACGCTCATCCTCATCAGTGCCACATTTGTTATTACACTGATTGCTGGAATTCAAACTGCCCGCTGGATAACCATCCCGATCCAAAATCTCAACAAGTCTGCCCAGGCGCTCGCGCAAGGTAAATGGGAACCCGAGACACCTGGCACTCATATTGCTGAAATTGATAATTTGTCAACATCCTTCGATACCATGGCGCTGCAACTTCAGCAATCGCTAACTGAATTGCAATCGGAAGTGCGCACACGAAAAAATACCGAAAATGCTTTACGTATCAGCGACGAACGCTATCGACTGATTACCGAACGCGCCAAGGATATCGTTTGGCAAATGAATCTCGACACACAATTTACCTACTGCAGCCCGGCCATAGAACGTGTATTTGGCTATACAGTAGAAGAAGCCCTTAACATCAAAGCCAGTGATTTATTGACGGAAGCAGGCAGAGCACTGATGCAGACCGTAATTCAAAACCGGCTTACCAACGGCAGCGAACACACCATCCAGCCCATGCACTATCAAATGCGGCATAAAGATGGTCACTGGATAGATGTAGAAGTTGTATCGACTCCGGTTGTGGACGCTTCCGGGCAACCCAGCGGATTTATCGGGATTACACGCGATATTTCACAACGCAAACGCGCCGCAGAAGCCTTGCAGGAGAGTGAGCAACGCTATAAACAACTTGCCAGTGAATTAGAGGAACGCGTTGAAGACCGAACGAGCGAATTACAAATCCTGGTCAGCGCCATGACCGGGCGCGAGGTGCGCATGGCCGAACTCAAGCAAGTCATCATCAAATTGCGCGCCCAACTCAAAGAAGCCGGGATGACCCCCGTAGCCGACGATCCCCTCAAAGGGCCATTGGATTTGGGCAATCATTGATTTGTTGTAACTGCTCAGGCGAACGCCTTCGCAGTGAGAATTTCGAAAAAAGGGGTTTGCGTGGGGCGGACGTCCCCACGCAAACCCCTTTTTTCGGCATCTTTCTGTTCGACCTAACGATGCACTAGCATCTCTATTCTACCCCCAAGAATTGCCCATACCAATATTGCAGCACAGCCTCAGCCGGTTTGCCATGCACAGAGGTTGATTTATCTTGCAGCACAGCGGGGATGTAGTAGCCGCGCGAAACAACACCGTTGATCCAGCGAGATTGGTTAATCGCTGCCAAGACAGCATCATATGCTTTAGCCTGCTCGACAAAGTTGACGATCAGCAAGGGAACGTCGGGAGCAGGATAATTCAATGCTTCAGGGGAGAGGCATTCTACAAAGGGATCGGGCAAACAGCCGGTAAACGCCCCTTCAACCGAGGGATAAGCCATACTGATGATAATGGGTTTGCCACCAGTTGTGGTTTGCAGGGCTTTCATATCCGTTTCAATCAGGCGCGCTGCCTCGGCTTGCAAAGCTTCGGTAGCAACATCCGCCTCATCATCCAGGGGCGCAGACCAGAGCACATAAATCTGATCGACTGCATTCAAAAACTCGGGTGGCGAAGTGAGATTTTCATCAAACGGCAGCGCCCAGGCCAGCGTGCCATCAAAACGCGTCCGAATTTCGGCAATTAGCGCCTGATAGCGTTGATTGGCGTCTTGCGGAAGATTGGAGGTTGTACCATCTGCCAGGGTTCCACCGGGCAACGCCGGGGCCATCCAGTCGCCGCCGAGGATAAGCATCTGCGCGCCGCTGCGCTGCGCCAAATCGGCATGATGTAATGCGAAGGCACGATATTGGTCGAAAAACGAAACCCAAAACGAAAAATCGCGCGGCGTCGTACTCCACCACACATCCACCGCAGTGGGGAAACGCGGCACAGGGCGCAGAGCTACACTCAGGTCGCGTTCGCTGGCCTGTTCGACCATTGTCACCATCTCAGGCCATAAAATATCCTGCCCGGTGACCAGTTCCAGCACCGGGGGGTCCGAACGCGTAAAGGTCCAACTGGGAGTATAAATCACCCAATTGGCACCCCGCTGAGCAATCTCGTCCAGTGCATTGGGCACATAGGGAGCCAGCGAAGGTTGGTAAAAGGTTTGCATCTCGATTCCGGCGAGGAAACCCGCGCCGCGCGCCGCGGGTGAGGCTTCGACCATACCAACTTCGGGAAGTTCGGGGTACAACCAGCGCC
Organism: Chloroflexota bacterium; assembly: GCA_018648225.1. NCBI lineage: Bacteria > Bacillati > Chloroflexota > Chloroflexota bacterium. The sequence continues at coordinate 14,989 of JABGRQ010000146.1, read as the reverse complement.
ACTCTTCAACCACATCGGGCAAACCCTGTGGATCGAGGCTGGTTTCGATAATCTGACCGGATGTAAAGACCCCTGGCGTGCGTTCGTCATCGGCATGACCGCACTGATCGGCGCGGCAATAACGGTAGCCAAGCTGATCAATCAGGTCGAGCGGGCTGTACAGAATATAAGCCCAGCGCTGCCCACCCAAATGCCACATCCGCAGCGGCTCAGTCCAACCGTAGGGGTGAAACTGGATCGAAACACCCTCGTCCATCGGGGTCAATTCGGGGACAATAATATCAAAGGTAATCGGCGCGGCCTCCCCGGCTTGCCAGGTTTCAACGCTTTCTTCAATCTCGATGCCGCCCGACGGCACCACCAACTGCCGCACCACAAAAGAACCATCGGGGCTGCGTTCACTATTCCAGAAACCATCTCCAAGCGTGTACTTGTAACGCACATCGGCGCCCACTGGCAGTGAAAGAATAATGCCATACGTATTTCCAGAGAGATACGTGAGTACCGGCATACGCGAGGCCAACACACTCATCCCGCCGGAAAGATCAGCAAACGTATTGCCGAGCTGCAATAAATTCCCCGCAATACGCAGCGGCACCACAGGCGGTGTATCTTCGGGGACGTGAAGTAAAAAGGTTACATCAACATACGCGGAAGGGGTCAGTGTAATTTCGGCGGGTGTGTTGGATTCAGCGGCCACAAAAGCCCCCTGCTGGAAGGTGCTGTACGCGCCATCCAGAGGGTACACCACAAGGTTGTGCGTGCCGGGTAACAAACCCTCAAATAGAAAATGGCCTTCGCTATTGGTCAGCGCGTGCATACCGCCAGCCGTTACCAGTAATCCGGCCAGGGGCGTATCGGTCTCGGCAGCGCGCACGGTTCCAGTAATGCGTCCGGTTGGCTGATCGCTGGAGCGGGTATCATTCCAACGCGCGACCACGTCATACACATCACCGGGGGCATTGACGACATACAAACGATAGCGCACCGCACGGCCATCACTGGCATGCTCTTCGCCGAGCACATTCCCCTGGCGGGAATAACGATACTTTACCACCGTCCCCAACGACAGCGGCAACCCCACCACATAATGCGTTTCATCCACGCGCTCCATCGGGTAACGCTGCGCGTTCAATGCCAGGCCGGTGACTTCGTCAAGCACACTTAACAAAACTGGTTGATCGACGGGAGTATCGGGGGGCACTTCGACAAAAAATGTCACCAGTGCCATATCTGCGCCAATTCCAGCTTGCGCGGGCGTTGTACTCGGCTGCGCGACAGGCGTCGGCAGCACAAGCTGGCAGCCTGCAATCAGCAGCAGCAATAAAAGTACGGCCATCGAGCGGAGCGTGCTGAACTTCATAAAATCACCCCTTCTTGGAGCAGTTGGATGAGCAGTTCGACATTCGGGATTTTGTGAACCGGGATTTTGACGCGACGCATAAGGCTGGATTCTACCACCAGATGCCCGCGGACGACGCTCAGGTGTGATACCTGCGCCCAGGGGATTTCCCGCCCCCGAAGGCGAATCCCGCCTTGATGAACAGAAACCACCCCAAAGGAGAGCGTCTCGCCCCGCTGGAGGGCAGCCCGCATCTGGGGGAGCCAGCGCGGGTGCAATTTTGCCTTCACGCGGGCCATTAAATCCGGCAAATTCTGAAGGTGGTCATCTATCTGCAGTGCAACACCCGCGTACGGGAAAAATACCATCTGATAACGCGTGCCAAGTTGAACTCCAAGAAAGCGATTTTCAATCGTGGAGCAACTCAGGCCGCGTAATTGTTCCCACAAAAAAATATGCCGCTGACCGCCTGTCCATTCAATCCGGATGCCGTTTTTGTGCAGCGCCACCCGCCGATGCGACTGACGCACGCGGCGCAGCGCTAGAAGCAGCAAAGGAACTGCGGCAATCAGTGCCAGTGCATACCACGGTCGGCTCCAGGCGCGTGCCGCCAGCGGGCCGTAATTGGCCTGGGCATACAGGCTGCGCATAAAACCATAGAGCAACGGCAACAAGCTTGCCAACGTGGCGGGTACAAACAGCGCAAAAAGATCGCGCCACAACAACGGACGATCGCGATAGGTTACGATCAGCGGGCCAAGATTATGAGATTTGACAGGAGCTTGATGAGCAGACACAGTTCAAGACAGATGCAAGTTGTATTCCCACAAAGAGGATAAGCCGCAAAAAAGAGTGTAACTGTGAGACCATGCCCTTTTTTGCGGCCTGTTTCCTGCGAAGGCGTCAACCTGAGCAGTTCCCCCTTTTATGTTTTACACCGGCACAAAATATACGTCGGTGGGTTTGAGTTTGCTATTGCGCAAGAATTGGGGGGCAACTTGCATACCAATCCAATCCAGCGAGGCTTGCATCGGATCAATGCCCACGATGCGGGTGAGCAGCAAGGTGTTGACCTCCTCGAATTCGATCAACGCCAGGACAAAAGGCGTATCCGGAAGGAACTCTTCAGAGCCAAAGTGGCAGACGGTGAAAGCGTGTATTTCGGCCTTGCGGTCGGTGATGTCAATCCAGTGCGTTTCTGCACCGGTATACATATCATGCCCGCGCGGCGTAGCATAGGTGTAGCCGCTTTCGGCATCCTGATTCGCCAGTAATTTCTTGTTGGTCAAGCCTGCAAACCAGGGGCTATCTTGCGCATAGGAGTGCAAGTACGTAATCTGATACGGTTGTTCAATTTGAATGGGCGCCATCTGCTTGAGCCAGGCCAGCGCTTCGGGATTGGTTTCTACCGGGAAGGGGATATTATGAACGATATACCCACCCAGGGTTTCTTCGCGTTTTGAGGGGATTGTAGACATCATCATCTCTCCGTTCCTAATTGCCTGCCTCGCGTTCGAGAACACTCACGGATACATACGTCCCCGTCCCAGCATGGCTATGGATAGCGCCGCGCTGCGGGTCTTTAAGCTGCAAGGTGGCATCGCCAAAATGTTTGTCAACGCTGCCCTGCAATTGCCAGATGGCAAAGACAGCCTGCATCAATCCTGTAGCCCCTACAGGATGACCGCAAGCGATCAAACCGCCAGAGGGGTTGACCGGGCAGATGGGATCATCTGGCAAATTGAGGCCATAATCCACTCCCGACATAAAAGCTTTACCCGAGGCCGCAAAAGCGCCACCTTCGCCGTAACGGCAAAGCCCCAGGTCTTCGTAGGTTTGAATTTCGCTGGATGTGTAGGCATCGTGCAATTCAACAAAATCCAGTTCCGTGAGCGGATCGTAAATCCCGGCATGTTTATAGGCCATATTCCCTGCTGAACGTCCGGCGCGGAAAGAGTGCACACCCGGATAGCGCGTGCCATGGGCCCAAAGTTCTTTGTAATAGGCCAGGGTTTCATCGGAATTTTTTTCTTGCGGGGTGGCGTAATTAGCGATGAAATCATCAAAATCGACATGCGGGCGATCCGCCATGCGCATCGCATCGGTGCCGCGTCCAATGCCAGTCACTTTGACCAACGGGCGGGCGATCCGTGCTCCGGCATCTTCGAGTTTTTTCAGGCCTTCTTCAGAAACCAGGATTGTCGCGGCGGCGCCATCGGACATCACACAAATATCCAGGCGGGTCAACGGCCAGGCCACCATCGGCGCATTGCGAACATCTTCAATAGTATAGCGATTACGTTTCTGGGCATAGGGATTGTGATAAGCGTTTATGTGGTTCTTCACGCTGACATGCGCCATTTGTTCCACGGTAGTGCCAAATTCTTTCATATGGCGTGTGACCATCATGGCGTAGTACCCCGAATAGAACCCACCCACAGGATAATCAAATGAAATATCGGAGGCCAGGGCAATAAACTCATTCCCCTTCCAGGTTTCCACATGGCTCATAGTTTCAAAGCCGTAGGCCACACAAATATCCATGTGCCCGCTGGCAATTGATTTCCAGGCTTCCTGAAAACATAATCCGCCAGTTGCTCCGCCGCCTTCCACACGATGGCTGGGTTTGGGGAGCAGTCCCAGATAATCCTGGGCCATGATGGCGGCCATCAACTGGCGCGTAAAGTGATCGGAGAAATATGAAGCTACCGAGCCATCCACCAGACGCGTGAATGTTGGAAAATCCAGGTCGATATCGTGAATGGCATAATCATAGGCTTCTTTGACAATCGCTGCGAAAGTTTTGTCAGGACGCGACTTGGCAAACTTGGATACTCCCCCCGAAATAGCATACACAGGTCTCATAATGCAGCTTCCTCCTAGAGATTAGTTTGATCCGCCCCTTGAGGCGGTTGACCATATTATCCAAAAAAAATGACCCAGTTGAATACCAGGTCATCTAATTCATTTAGTTTTCTTCTTTCGCACGGCGTCCCTGCGCTAAAAAGGCCAACCCGATACTCAGAAAATAGAGCAAGATCATTGGCCCCATCACCAACCCCATATTGACCGGGTCAATTGTGGGCGTGATCGCGGCAGACAGCACGGCGATCAATATCACTGCGATGCGCCAGTGAACCGCCAGGGCGCGGGCGCGAACCAGCCCCATACTGGCGAGGGCAAAAATAACCAACGGAAATTGGAAAGCCATCCCAATCCAGAACATTAATCCCGTAGAAAAGCGGATATAAGAAGCCGGACGTACTGCCGCAGGAATGCCCAAAAAATTCAGCAAAAAGGGCAACGCGGCTGGCAACATAATATAATAAGCAAAAGCCATCCCAGCTAGAAAGAAAATAACGACCATAGGGATCGCCAAAAGGCCACGCAAACGGGCGCTGCGTTTTAGGCCCGGCCCTGCGAATACCCACAATTCAAAAACAATATATGGCATGGCAACAACGAAACCGGATAGCAAAGCCACGCGCATGGCAACCCCCAACGGCTCTGTGACTTCAATCGCCTGAAGCGCCTCCAGCCCGCCGATAGGCTGTGTCAGCCAGGCTAATAAATCTTGAATGAATACAAAAGAAACCGCGGTGGTAAGCGCCAGCACAACGATCGCGCGAAAAAGATGTTTGCGCAGAGCATCAAGATGTTCCAGTACACCTCCAGGATGTTCAACAACTTTTGCAAACGTATCAGGCAAAGGGGCGTCTTCCGGTTCAGCAACGAAGAAAGCGCGGAAATTTTTAAAGAAACGGGGCATAGGTTCAGCTTTCAGACTGGGAGGCAGATTTATCAACAGAGGGAGACATAACTTCGGGAGTCGATGGCGTTTGTTCTGCCGAAGCAACTTCAGCCGGTTTTATGGACGGTGGTGTTACCCAGGTAGAAATTTCTTTGTCGATAGCACTTTTTGAGAAATTTACATTCGGGGGTTTGATACTACCAATCTCATTCTCAAGCTCATCCATCCCCGCCTCGCGCATTAGACGGTTGGGCAAATTGCGCACTTCTTTGGATGCGTTCCGAAGGGTACTCCACTCAGGAGATTTCACAATTTTGCGCAAAAATGTCCCGGCGCTTTTGCCTGCCTCAATCAGATCGTTGGGGCCAAAAATAACCAATGCGATGATTAGTATGAAAATAATTTCTAATGGGCCAATGCCAAGAATATCCATATTTTTCGTTTCGCTACTGCCCTTGCGGTTTTTTATCTAAAATTGATGCAGCCAAAGACTGGCGCAGTTCATTCTGACGCGCCGCCAAACTTCCCAACACACCATTGACAAAACGCGGGCTGCTTTCTGAGCCATACATTTTTGCCAATTCAACCGCCTCATTAATGGCTACTTTTACGGGGGTTTCACTGCTAACGGCAAGTTCCCAAAGCGCGATGCGTAGAATATTGCGGTCAATAATTGCAACCTGCTCCAGTGGCCACTCTGGAGCATGCTCGGCAATAAAAGCATCTAACTGATCTTTGATCGGCCATACGCTTCGAGCAATATTGGCCGAAAATTCAGCCAGCCGCTCGTCGAGATTGGCATCTTCCAGGCGATATTTAATGGCTGTGCCCAGGGGATGACTAACCAAATCTGCTTCGAAGAGAACTTGCAGCGCAATGCCTCGGGCGCGGGTACGCGGCTTCATTCGATATCCAATTCCTCAGCAATACCTTCTTCAAGAAATGGGTAATCAATATTCTCAATATGCACGTTGATCCGGCCAACTTCCATACCAACCATTTCGGAAAAGGCGCGCTGCACCGCCTGTTGAATATTGCGGCTCATATCACGAATATTCACATCATGCTGCAACACCACATACAGATCGGCAAACACGCGGTCATCTTCAATTTTGATATGGACACCATCCCGGTAATCGCCCTTTTGAAACAGGCGATTCACACCACCGGGGAGAGGGCACATACGGCTGACCCCTTCAACTTTTAAAGTCGTTAAACCAGCAATCGTTAACAAGACACTGGTGGCAACCGTTGTTTTTCCAGGGGGACGAGTTGAGGTAGTAGACATATTATTTTCTCTCTTTTACATCATTACCATGCCACCGTCTACACCGATCACCTGACCGGTAATATACGAGGCCTGTTGTGAAGCCAAAAATACAGCCGCAAAAGCAACTTCTTCGGGCGTCCCCATACGCCCCATCGGCGTGACGCTCAAAATTTGCTCGACCAATTCTGCGGGCAAATCTTCGGTCAGGGTAGTTGGGATAAATCCCGGGGCAACCGCATTGACGGTAATATTACGCGAAGCTACCTCGCGCGCCAGCGCTTTCGTCAGGCCAATCATTCCGGCTTTGGCAGCCGAATAATTCGTCTGCCCAACCTGCCCGGCCTGCCCCGATACAGAAGTAATATTGATAATACGGCCATAACGCTGTTTCATCATTGTGCGAATAACAGCTTTCGAGCAATTAAATGTACCTTTCAGGTTAATATCGAGCACATCATCCCAGTCGGATTCATCCAGGCGCATGATGATATTATCCCGTGTAATACCTGCATTATTGACCAAGATATCAATCCGGCCAAAATCTGCCTTTATTTGCTGCGCCATTTGTTGGGCTAGATCAAAATCTGCAACATCCAGCGCATACGCAATTATTTTTTGCCCGCTGGCAGCCGCAATTTCATCAGCCGTGACCTGCGCCTGCTCGATACCGCGGCCAACAATTACCACATCGGCACCGCCCATAGCTAACAGGCTGGCAATGGCTTTTCCAATACCGCGCGACCCACCCGTAACAATGGCAACCTGGTCTTCAAATGATTGTGCAAAAATCGACATAATTCTCCTTGCAAGATTGGCTTATTATACCGCAGTAACTGCATAGACTTGCGGCTTACTCAATTTTCTCAAAATCTTCCGGAACCCCCAGAGCGATGCGCGTGGTCTTGCGGTCAATACGCTTCACCAGGCCCGACAACACCTCGCCACTGCCCAGTTCAATAAACGTATCCACGCCCTGAACGCGTAAATATTGAATGCTCTCCGTCCAACGCACCCGTGCCGTAAGCTGTGCCTGCAAATCAGCACGCACCTGTTCGGGAGAAGTCAAAGGCGCAGCGCTGACATTACCAATAATCGGAATA
>JABGRQ010000146.1:0-7426 GCA_018648225.1 Chloroflexota bacterium | reverse complement strand
CACCTGTTCGGGAGAAGTCAAAGGCGCAGCGCTGACATTACCAATAATCGGAATACGCGGTGTTTCGATAGGGGCGGCACCCACAGCGGCGTTGAATTTTGATTGAGCGTGAATCATCAGAGGGGAATGTGCAGCAATACTGACTGCTAGCTTAACCACGCGTTTGGCGCCTGCTTCCGAGGCGGCAGACATGGCGCGCTCGAGGGCTGATTCTGCCCCCGAAAGCACTACCTGTCCCGGACAATTATCATTGGCAACCTGGACAACCTCGGTGGGGTTACTGGCCTGGGAACAAATCACATCCAACGAGGCAATATCCAACCCCAACACGGCTGCCATACCTCCCGGCGAATGCTCCCCGGCCGCCTTCATCAATTCACCACGCTGGCGCGCCAATCGCAGCGCCGCCGAAAAAGACAAAGCTCCCGCCGCAACCAGAGCGCTCAACTCCCCCATTGAATGACCAGCCACATAGGCAGGTATGAAATCCGGTTGCAACTCGAGCAAAACCCGCCAGGCTGCGACTGAATGCACCATCAGGGCGGGCTGGGTATTTACCGTGTCATTGAGTTCATCTTCCGGCCCAAACCAGGAGAGTTTCGAAATCGGAAAATCAAGAATATTTTCGGCCTCGGCATAGGTATCACGCGCAACGCTAAAGCCCTGTGCTAACGCATAGCCCATCCCGACAAACTGCGAGCCTTGCCCCGGAAATAGAAAAGCGGTGTTTTTTGCTGGCATATATCGCTCCTTATACGCAAAAACCGGGCATCAGCCCGGTCAGCGATGATTCTCTCTTAATTAACGCCAAAGAGCCGCAAAAGTCACGGCTCTTTGGGTATTTTACTCAGCAATAACGACGACTTCGCGTCCCTTATAATGCCCACAACTGGGGCAAACGTTATGCGGAAGCCGCTTCTCGCCACAATTGCTGCACTGCACCAGGTTTTTGGCCTTAAGTGCATGATGCGAACGGCGGCGGTCACGCCGTGATTTGGCAGTACGTTGCTTGGGAAGAGCCATGATCTTACTCCTACTTACAATTAGTATTGGTACACTAGAATAGCCCGTGGATTATACGGAGTGCCTGAGTGTCTGTCAAGGGGAAAACAAACCATTTTATGCCTGGTCGCCAACATTGGCCCGTAAATAGGCTTCGATCAGGCTATCCAGATCACCATCGAGTACGCCTTCGGCATTGCCAACTTCGTGATTCGTACGATGATCTTTCACCATTTTGTAAGGGTGCAGTACATACGAACGAATCTGACTGCCCCATTCGGCTTTGGTATATTCGCCGCGCAACTCGTCGATTTTCTCGGCTTTTTCTTTCTCTTTGATTTCCAGCAAACGAGCGCGCAATACTTTCATTGCCATCTCGCGATTCTGGCCTTGCGAGCGTTCATTCTGGCAGCTTGCCACAATCCCGGTGGGGATATGGGTGATACGCACGGCAGTATCATTCTTCTGCACGCTTTGACCCCCCGCGCCACCGGACTTGAAGGTGTCGATCTTTAGATCGCTCGGATTGATGGCAATATCGGCATCATCATCTACCTGGGGCAGCACTTCTACCAACGCGAAGGAAGTATGTCTGCGGCTATTGGCATCGAAGGGCGAAATGCGCACCAGACGATGCACGCCCTTCTCGGAGCGCAAATAGCCATAGGCGTAACGCCCGTCTACCGAGATGGTCACGCTTTTGATGCCAGCTTCTTCCCCAGCCGTGGCATCCACAATCTCGGTTTTGTAACCGCTGCGTTCCATCCAGCGCAAATACATTCGCTGTAACATCTCGGCCCAATCTTGCGAATCGGTGCCGCCCGCTCCCGCATGAATCGCCAGCAATGCATTGCCTTTGTCGTATTCCCCGGAAAGCATCGCCCGGAACTCACGCCGCTCAACTTCTTTTTCAATAGCTTCAGATTCTATGGCTAAATCGTCATAGAGCGAAGCATCGCCCATATTGCCTAATTCAAGCGCGTCCGAGAGACGATTTTTCAGTTTGTGCCAACTATTCACACTCTCCTGCAAATGCGAGAGTTGTTTCATAGTTTTTTGCGCTTTTTGGGGATTGTCCCAGAGACCGGGGGCTTCAGATTTTTTTTGCAGCTCTTTTAGCTTTTCTTCTCTGCCAGCTACGTCAAAGACGCACCAGAAGGTTTTGGATTTTTGTCTCACTTTCGCGGAGACGGGCGAGCAGTTCTTCCATTGCGTTTTCCTTCGGTCTTCTAACCTGTGCCTTCATTCCAAATAATACCGAAAAATAAGTGTGAGGTAGGTGCATTACACCCCGCTCACACTTATTTTTCGGGCATTCCTGCAATTATATGCAGATTAGTCAACTTGCGCCAGTGATGCCTGATACAACGTCACCCCCACAGCAATGCTTAAATTGAGCGAGTCAATCGCCCCACTCTGTGGGATACGCAAACTCGTGCCGATGGCGTGAAACTCCGGGGGAAGTCCGCTGCTTTCGTTGCCGAAAACCAACCCAAAAGGAGTCTGAAAGTCCACCTTATTAAGCGGTTTGACCCCATCGGTCATCAGCACATAGATATTTTGGCTATGCGCATTTTGATAGGCATTAAAATCCGCAAAATGTTCGAAACGCAGTTGAAAAAGCGCCCCCATAGCCGCGCGCAGCACATCGGGATGAAAAATATCCGCCGCAGGCTCGATTACCGCCAGATCATAAAAACCAAATCCCAGCATCGCACGAATAATCGTGCCCAAATTGCCACGGCTGCCAGGATTCACCAAAACAAGATGATTCGCTGCCGCATCGAGTGGAGCAGAAAATTTGCGCAACACACCGATGGCATAATCGTTCTCGCGCGCGCCGAGTCGGTTAAAATTTTTCTCGTGGATTTCAATCGGGATGGCGTTCTGCTGACAAAGTTGCTCAATTTTAGAAACACCGCTGTTCTGACTCGCTCGGGGGTGCAGCCAGACTCCAAGCACATCTTGCACCCGATGCGTTAACAGTTCGAGCGTGGGAAACACCCCAAAAGTATAACTGTGGGCAAAGTTTTTTTTGTAGCGTTTGAGGATCATTGAAAATCGGCCAGAATTCCTTCGATAAAGGCTTCGGGGTCAAAGGGGGCCAGGTCTTCAACCTTTTCACCCAATCCGGCAAAAAGAATCGGCAACCCCAATTCACGCTGAATGGCAAAGGCCATGCCGCCACGCGCAGATGAATCCAGTTTGGCTAAAATCACACCCGTTACGCCAACCGCGTCCTTGAACGCCCGCGCCTGATGCAGGGCGTTTTGCCCAGTGGTGGCATCCATCACCAGCCAAACAGCGTGCGGCGAGCCAGGCAACGCCTTGCCACAAACGCGCTGCACTTTCTTAAGTTCTTCCATCAGGTTAAAGCGAGTATGCAAACGCCCAGCGGTATCAATTAAAGCAAGGTCGGCTTTACGGGCTATTGCGGCCTGCACAGTATCAAAAGCTACCGCGCCAGGATCGCCTTCAGACTGACCAGCGATCACCGGGATATTCAGGCGTTCGCCCCAAATTTGCAGTTGCTCAATTGCCGCCGCGCGGAAGGTATCGGCTGCGCCAAAAACAATTTTTTTGCCCTGCTGCTGAAAACGCTGGCCCAGCTTCGCCATATTGGTCGTTTTGCCAGAGCCGTTGACGCCGACAACCAGTATCACGCTGGGCTGAGCATCCATCTTGAGCGGCGGGGGCGCGTCCAGGCGGGCAATCAACTCGCTCTTGATGGTTGCGCGTAATTCATCGGTGCGCGTCAGACCATCTTTTTGTTGGGCGACCTTCAAGGCATCGATCAGCTCTTCGGTGGTTTCCAGCCCCATATCGGCCTGAATAAAGAGGGCTTCCAGATTATCCCAGGTATCGGCATCGATTTCGCTGGCGCCGAGCAGATTGGCAATCCGCCCAAAAGTGGTTTTGCGCGTGCGCGCCAGCCCGGTTTTCCATTTATTGAAGACGTTTTCACTCATCGCCGTCTCCAGACAAATTCAGAATTTTTATCAATTGCTGAAACGCATAATACACAGTCCCCAGCGCCGTCAGAACCCCAAAGCCGCCGAATAGACAACGTCCCACCACATCATTGCCTTGTCCCGAAACGCTGAGCGGCCCAACCGATGTTGTTGTCTGAAATTCACGTTCTCCGGGGCCAAATCCAACCCACAGGAACACAGATGAAAAGGCAACCATGGCGCCAAGCACAAGAACATACTGTACCCACCGCATCAGTGCATCATGCTCTCCATCGGGGCCAGCAATTCCCTGGAGAAAAACCAATGCCCCTGATAGAAAGAACAACGCCCCAGCCGCCCCCAGCACCCAACGCGGCGCGTGCAAGCTGCTTGGGTCCATAGGAATAATTTCCAGCGCCATAAGTATAATCAAGCCGCCAACAGCCATAAAGATCAGGCCCATTAGCAAAGCCATCCCCCCTTGAGATTGAGTACTGATTTGTCGATTGCTCATCCTGCATCCCAAAAAACAATATCGCCCCAGTGCTGGGGCGATATTGCAACACATATATTCAATCACGCACTAAACCGCAGCTTCATCCGCGGGCGCATCTTTTTTGGCAATCTTCTTTTTGCCGGTCTCGATTACTTCTTCAATTTTTGATTTCTGATCTTCGAGCACAACCTGACCTTGCTGGCGTAATTCATCTGCTTTGGTCTTCGCGTCTTGAGCTAATTTCTCTGCCTGCTGACGCGCCTCAGCCATTTTGGTTTCAGCCTGGGTACGCGCTTCACCCAGCTTTACCTCGGCTTGTGTACGCGCTTCACCTGCTTTTTCTTCAGCCAAATCTTTTAACTCAATGCTCTTGTCACGGATATAAGTGCGAGTTTCTTCACCCGACTGAGGCGCTAACAACAAAGCCGCAGCTGCCCCAACTAAACCACCGAGCACTAACCCTGAAAGAAAAGCGCCAAATTCATTACTGTCGTTTGCCATTTTATTCACTCCTTTGTTAAACTGCTGAGATAATTATTTTTTGGGTCGCACAAACCGGATCAAGTGACCGAACCCGGCCAGATATTCATTCATTTTCATCACGGGTTCAACCAGATTATCACTCAAAAACTGCGTTGTACCACGCAAGGTACTCACTGTTTCGTTGGTTGAGTCCATAATGGGTTTGATTTCATTTTGCAGCAAATTGATCAGACGCGCAAGTTGAACGAGCAAAATCACCAGCGCCAAGCCGATGACAATCGATTCCAGCGCCATAAAAATGATAAAGACGTCTCGCACGCGCGCTGTATCCGTTGATGGACGCAGCAACAAGAAAACAGCGCCCACGATCACGGCCAATAGCGCGATCCCGCCGATCACAAAACCAACAACCAGACCGCGCTGATTACGAGTATCTTCGGGAGCAGGTAATTCTTCCGTTAAATCTTGGGTGGGGATTATTTCTGTATCCATTATTTATAATTATAGCACAAGGCCTATTCCAAATTTAGCGGACTTAGATAATTTGTAGTCTTAAAATTGCGCAAAATGACAAAAGTTTGTGTGTGTGTCACTCCCTCAACTGAACGCAATTTTTGGCTAAGAAATTCACTCAGATGCTCACCATCATTACAATATACCGAGATCATCAAGTCAAATTCACCAGAAACCATCACCACATTGCTCACTTCACCAAAAACGGCTGCTTTTCTGGCAACCTGTTCAATATTGCCTCCACTGATCGAAACCCCGATCAGGGCAGAAACCTGATAGCCCATCTTGACCGGGTCCACAACGCCAACGATTTGCAGCACATTTTCATCCATCAACCGCGTGACGCGGTTGCGCACTGTGCCTTCGGAAACATTCAATTGGCTGGCGATTTCGGTAAACGGTTTGCGCCCATCCGACTGCAAGAATTCAAGAATTGCGAGATCAAGTTCATCCATTAGTAAGTTTTTCCCTAGAATATAACGAAAATCGTAATTACAGCTATTCTACTTCGACAACGAGCCGCGCACAAGACCCGCCATCAGCGCTTCTGGCAGACTGAAGAAAACTTCAGCCCCCACTGAACGCAAAGCAGCTTGTTTTGCCTTCACCGCCGATATTCCAAAATAATGCCAGAAACTATTCAGACCCAACTCCTGCAAAATACCCTGCGCGGCTTGCGCGCTCATCAAACCCGCGCTGGTATCTTCAAAAACATGCACCTCAACGCTCTGAAATTGATGCCACTCAGACATATTTCGCCCATCCAGAGCCAGATCCGCAGCAAGGTAAAGTGCGGTTTCCGCATCCACACCCCGGGCGCGCAGCAAGGCCGCCAGTGTATGTGCCGGGGATGGTTTTCGCAACGCGCCCACATCCACGCCACGCTGCTGACTGAGCCAGAGCATATCGCCATAACCCACGATCGGCAGCGTAGCCAGGCCAACACGCTGAGCACCAATTTCGGCTTCGGGCGTACTCAAACCTCCATGCCGCGAGGGCCGATTGGTAAATATTGCTGCCTGATGCCCATCTTCAGCAAGCCAGTTCAACAACATGGTGCGTTGCTCCGAAGTCAGATTTGGGCGATCAAATTGCGACAAGAAACTTTCGGACTCAAACCAGGGAAGTAGGGAATATGTTTCGGCGAAAATTGGGCTGCCTAGCACCAACTCCTGAAAGATGCGATAAGTGAGCGATTTTTCAATCGAATATGCATCACGCAAAATTTGGCGGATAAATTGCTCACGCGGGTGGCCGGATGCCAGAGTCTGTTCTGCCCGAATGACAGGGCTGCCGAACTCACTCGGAGGTTGATTCAGCTTATCGAAGAGCGCATCCCACTCCGGAGCGAGTCCGCGCTCACTTGGGAACAAGCCCTCGGTGAGGGTGGCTGGTATCCCCAGGGACGGGAAACGCTCCCACAGCGGCAGCATCAACCAAACAAAACAAAGCGCCGACGAATCCCACTCGCTGGTAATCCCGGCGGCTTCAAAGGCGGCAATATCGGCAGGGGTGAGTTCTACGTTTTTGTAGCCCAGCGATTCGCCGATCAAACGCACAGTTTCGGTCAGCGCTTTGTGATAGCCGCCCGGCTCGAGCAGCACGCCATCCATGTCGAAAAGTAAAATTTTCTGACTCATTTGTGGCGCTGGCGAAGTTCGGCTTCGATATCGTCGAGGGTGACGTCTTTAGCGGCGAGCATCACCAGGGTGTGATAGAACAGGTCCGCGGTCTCTTCGATGATACGCTGCCTACCCTGACCCTTAGCCGCCAGAATTACCTCTACAGCCTCCTCGCCAATTTTTTGCAAAATTTTATCTTCGCCTTCGGCAAACAGCCGCGCCGTGTACGAGCCTTCGACAGGGTTGGCTTTACGGTCTTCAATGATGGTGAATAGTTGTTTTAGCATCTTACCAATCTCCATTCCTTAATCACAAATACATACGAATTGCACAAATTTACGAATGTTTTTTGTTATCTC
>JABGRQ010000145.1 GCA_018648225.1 Chloroflexota bacterium | reverse complement strand
ATCGCACCTGGCTTATGTGATTGTCAATGTTCACACTTCCGTTGATGAATACAGTAATTTAGAATAATCGTATCTGCGGTTCAGTATAGGTCATGGGATCGAGTTTAAATTGCTCAGCCAGATTTTCAAGCGTTAATGCCGGGTTTGAATCGAGATACCGTAAATGACGATATTTGAGGAATTGCCAACCATCATTTTGGAGCGTATTACGCAGCGCGGGGTTATGAGCGATTTTGAACGCAACCAGGTTGGCGCGTCCGCCGGGCAATACGATCACACCGGGTTTAGGTAGTTTTTTCACCTGGGTGATTTTCCCCATCAGTGCAGATACCGTTAAATAAAATGTGCGCAATGTCTCCCCATTGAAACTCCACTGATAGCATAGCGGGTCTTCATGGAGTTGCTGGAAATCAGCTCCCAACCGTGTCCCCAATGTTTTGAGTAGATTCGCCATGTCCTCCAAATCTTGCCGTCGGGTAGCGGGGGTATCTTGGGGACGCAGCGACCAGACGCTATGATCAAGCGCGGATTCCCCATACGATTCCAGGCAGCATTGAACGAGTTCGGCAGAGGGGGTCAGTAGCCCCGTAAACTCGGTACACAACGCCGCGTCAATGACGGCTTGAGAACTGCCAGGATTTTTAAGCAAGAAGCGCACACAAGCCATTTCAACGCGGTCGGCGATCGGTGTTTGTGAGCGGCTCTCATCGGCTAGCCACCAGTAACCACTTTCCGGGGTTTGATCTGAATCCAGATGAAGGAAACCGCCCCGGTAGGAGATGGTTTCTTGCAGCGTGTTTTGCAGCGCGTGGTAGGCCTCGCTGGGAGTTATATCGTCCGATGATGCCGGTGTTTCGAGCAGTCCGGCAGCCGCGAGCGAGAGATAGTTGCCAGGCTGCCCGCGCTGTCTCAGGTAATCACGCGCTTGTGCGCTGATTTGCTGTTTTCGTTGTTCAGACAGTTGAGATCGCTTGCCATCAAAATCGGGGTACCATAATAACCGAGCTTGCTCCTGCTCAGGGCGCATCGCCGCACCAGCGAAGCGTAAACCGGCATACTGCGCTGCCGCCAGGGTGGCGCTAATAAATCCGGCATCACCTTCGTTGAGCAGGCCAAAAATCGGTATGCCTGCCGGGAGATTATGCTGCAAACTTTCGAATGTGGCATGTAGTGCCACAGTATGCCAACGCCAGCCATAGCGTTGTCTGCGCAACACACTTTTGAAGTTGTCTGCTGCGTCTGCGCCCCACAGCCAACCGCTCCATAATGCCGAGAGCGTCCAAAAGGCCTGATTAGGCCGCGGGATGGCGCTAACGATGGCCTCAACGGGAAATTCCCCCAGTTCACTTGCCAGGTCTTTAAAGCGCCCGTTATAGAGTGTGATTCCCGCGCTTTCAGGGAAATCCGGCCATTGCGAAACAGGAATGGCCGTTTGTGTGGATGCCCACATTGAAAGCGCGTCTTCAAGCGCCAGCCAGAGATTATTCTCTCGGTATTTGGGTGGAATGGTTAATTGCCGCGGGCGTTCCCGCTCGGTGGGATGCGGCCAAAGCGTGTTGCCGCGGTCGCAGGCATTCAGAATCAATGCGACCATTCGCTGGCGTTGCAGCGTGTCTATCATCAGACCGTCGAGGCGGTTGATGAGTGTGGTAAGTATATAAACGGCGCGCCCCGGATAAACGGCCAGCGCTTCTTCGGCAAAGATGCGGTCGGGATCGTTGAGCGGGGCGACGCGTTCCAGAGCGCGGGCATGATGTAATCCGTTATGGCTGAATTGAACGGCGCGGTTGCGATCTTCTTCAGTGGTGGGGTATTCGCCGTGGTCGTCGCAATACGGACAAATGTACACGCGGGCGTATGGAGCAGGGGCGTCTTTTTCCCACAGGAAGGCCTGGGCTTCAATGCCCCGTCCACATTTATGACAATGGGTTTGGTATAAAGCGCGGATGTGCGGTTCGAGGCGCGTATCGCGGAATTTGGCGGCGCCCAATTGCGCCAAGGCTGCGTTGAGATCGGCGGCGCTGGGAGACTGCGCCAGAATTTTGCTGACAAAACTGACCATCGGGTTGTGGACAGCCGCTAAAACGCGGTATCCGCTGCGAGCGATTTCCTCGAGCAGGCGCGGCGAAGCCCCAAAGGGGTCCAGCACCCACCCCCCGGGAGTGATATGTTCATCCAGCCAGGCAGCACCAACCCCCTCCGGGATAAGAGGCAGATATCTTTCCAGAGGTATCCTCGGGGGATGCTGTATTCCGGCAATAAATGTCAGGTGGTTTGTCATCCTGCTTATAAGTATATACCAAGCGAAGCGCAAATTGCAGTTTTGTTTGGCCGCGAAGCATGCAGAGTGTTGGCTCATCTGGCGAAAGCGTGTCTTATCGTAGCCTGTCACCCTGAGCGATAGCGAAGGGTCTAGCGTATGCGTTGCGCTGGATGCTTCGGCTGCGCCTCAGCATGACGGGACTTTTCTTACAAACTTTCTACAAAACAGCTAGAGTTTTTTATACAAATCTTCGCAGAATCTCTATGTTCTCTGTGGCCATATTTTGAGGGTAGTTTTGGCTCAAATCGCCCCGCTGCTCTGAGTGAAGTGTACTATAATGGCGACATTTCAAATTGCAGTGGAGGAGGCAAGTTGATGGGTAAATCGCTAAATATTATGATGGCTGCATCCGAATGTGTGCCGTATGCAAAATCGGGTGGACTGGCCGACGTGGTGGGCGCGCTTCCGGCAGCGTTGAAGGCACTGGGGCATAATGTCATCGTTGTGATGCCAAAATATCGCTCGATTGATGCGGATAAATTTAACCTGGAACCATATCTGGCGCCGATGGGCGTGTGGATGGGCGATAGCGAAGAATGGTGCGGGGTGCAGCGTACCGTTGCTGTGGGCGATGTTCCGGTGTATTTTATCGAGGCCGATAAATATTTCGATCGCGATGGATTGTATAATGACGCCGCGAATAATGATTATTTAGACAATCCGAGACGCTTTGG
Source organism: Chloroflexota bacterium (assembly GCA_018648225.1). Taxonomy (NCBI): domain Bacteria; kingdom Bacillati; phylum Chloroflexota; species Chloroflexota bacterium. Next base: position 1,183 of record JABGRQ010000145.1, on the reverse strand, counting down.
ATTTCTCTCGCAGGCGGCGCTGCAACTTTGCAAGGATATTGGTTTCAAGCCCGATATTGTCCATGCCCACGATTGGCAAACCGCGTTGATGCCCGCGTACTTAAAAATATGGCATTGGGATGATCGAATGTTGGGCGGTGCAGCCAGCATGTTGACGATTCATAATATTGGCTATCAGGGTGTTGCTGATGCTGCGCATTACGATTATTTGGGTTTGCAATGGGGTAATTTCACCGCCGATAAATTTGAAGACCACGGACGGGTGAACTTTCTTAAGGGCGGGGTGCAGTATGCCGACATGGTCAACACCGTCAGCCCGAAATACGCCTGGGAAACGCGCACACCGGAGATGGCCTATGGATTGGCCCCATATTTAAACGACAAGGGCGACCATTATATCGGTATCCTTAATGGGGTAGATTATGACGACTGGAACCCGGCGGTGGATCGCCTGATCCCGGCGCAGTTCACGCCCCAAGATTTATCCGGCAAAAAAGAATCCAAGCGGGCGTTACAAGCGCGCTTCCTGCTCGAAGAAGATGATACCATCCCGGTGATGGGCGTGGTCAGCCGTCTGGCCGATCAAAAAGGTCTTGATCTGCTGGCCGAAGCTATCGACAATATTTTGGCGAATATGAGCGTGCAGCTTGTTTTACTTGGCTCCGGCGATAAAGCTCTGGAACAATTCTTTAGCGATCTGCCCAAACGCTTTCCCGGTCGCGCGGGAAGTTATATCGGTTACAACAACGAAGTCGCCCACTGGATTGAAGCAGGTAGCGATATGTTCCTGATGCCCTCGCGCTACGAACCCTGCGGCCTGAATCAGATTTACTCGCTGAAATACGGCACGCTGCCCGTGGTGCGCGCCACCGGCGGGCTGGAAGATACGGTTGAACAATATGATGAAAACACCGGCACGGGGACCGGCTTCAAATTTTCGGAAGCCAGCGCCCATGCAGTTTATTACAGCGTTGGCTGGGCGGTGAGTACCTACTACGACCGTCGCGAACATTGGGATGCGATGGTGCAGCAGGCCATGCAGCAGCGCTTTTCGTGGGAAGACAGCGCCCGCGCGTATGAAAAAGCATATCGGCAGGCGATCAAAAATAAGCAAGCTTTGTGATGGATTGACAATCTACGAGGTAAAATTGAAAAAGAACATAGCGATTGTGCTTTTTGATGA
>JABGRQ010000144.1 GCA_018648225.1 Chloroflexota bacterium | reverse complement strand
ATCTTCCTTAAATCCCGTTTCGCTTCGGAAAATCTTCATCACCTGGCTGCCGCTGGCGGGCAGTTGGGCACTAATGGCGTTGGAACTCCCTGCGTTGAGCGCCATTGTAGCCCGTCTGGCCGAGCCTGAAATCAACCTGGCTGCCTATGGCGGAGTGGTATTTCCACTTTCACTGATCATTGAAGCGCCTATCATCATGCTATTGGCGGCTTCAACCGCGCTGAGCAAAGATTGGGCATCGTATCGCAAGCTGAATACTTTTATGATGATCACCAGTGCGATCCTGACCGCGCTGCACATGGCCGTCGCTTTCACGCCGTTGTATTATTTCGTCGTCGAAAAGCTGATCGGCGCGCCCGCCGAGATCATCGAGCCGGCGCGCATTGGCTTGAAAATCATGACTCCGTGGACATGGTCAATTGCCTACCGGCGCTTCAATCAGGGGTTGATGATCCGCTTCGGGCAAAGCTGGGCGGTAACCGCGGGCACCTTCATCCGCTTGAGTGCGGATATCATTGTGTTACTCATCGGCTATTCGATGAAAACCCTCCCCGGGATCGTCGTGGCAACCTCGGCGGTCGCGGCGGGTGTCGTCAGCGAAGCGGCATTCGCCGGATTAGCAGCCATCCGGGTAAAGCGCGGCAAATTGCGCAATGCTCCGGCGCTGAGTCCCCCGCTCACGTATCGCGTCTTTTTTAAATTCTACATCCCCCTGGCAATGACATCCCTGCTCAGTTTGCTGATTCAACCCTTGGGCAGCGCGGCGCTCAGCCGTATGCCTCAGGCGCTCGAATCGCTCGCGGTTTGGCCGGTCGTCATCGGGCTGAGTTTTCTCTTCCGCAGCATGGGGATGGGCTATAACGAAGTCGTAGTTTCCATGCTGGATCAGCCCGGAGCCGCCAAAGCGCTACGCCGTTTCACCGTTCTGCTGGTTGGATTTCTGACAATTCTGCAATTGGGGCTGGTTGCCACACCCCTGGCGCCGATCTGGTTCCAGCGTGTTTCCGCGCTATCACCGGAACTGGCTACATTTGCACATATCGGAATGTGGCTGGCGCTGCTTTTGCCTGCGTTGACCACACTGCAAAGTTGGTATCAGGGTGCCATTCTCAATAGCAAAAAGACCCGCGCCATCCCGGAAGCTGTACTGATTTTTCTGGTGACAATTGGTGTATTATTAGGTTTGGGCATTGCCTGGGGCGAGATGACCGGCCTGTACGTGGGGTTGATCGCCTTCACTTTGGGGATGGGTGTGCAAACATTGTGGTTGTGGGTTCGCAGCCGCCCCGTGATGCGAGATCTCTCAAATTAAAAACACGAAATATCAAATATGGAGGAATAATCCCAATGGAATATCGCAAACTTGGCCGCACAGGCCTGAAAGTATCTGAACTCTGTCTGGGGACGATGCAATTTGGCTGGACTGCCGATGAGGCACTGGCGTATGAAATTCTAAATGCCGCTTATGCGGCTGGCGTCAATTTTATCGACACAGCCGACATTTACTCGCGCTGGGTAGATGGCAACCCCGGCGGCGTGGCCGAAGAAATCATTGGCCGCTGGATGAAGAAGTTTAACATTCCGCGCGATCAAGTGGTAATTGCCACAAAAGTGCGCGGCCCGATGGGCGACGGCCCCAACGATCAGGGACTTTCCCGTTATCATATCCTGAACGCGGTTGAAGATTCGCTGCGCCGCCTGAATTGCGATTATATCGACCTGTACCAAACGCATTGGTACGACGAAGAAACCCCCATTGAAGAAACTCTGCTGGCACTGGATGATCTCATCCGTCAAGGCAAAGTGCGCTATGCGGGCGCGTCCAATTATCCAGCCTGGCGGCTGATGCAATCGCTGTGGGTTGCAGATACGCTCAAAACATCACGCTATGACTCGCTGCAACCGCATTACAATCTCGGCCACCGGGCAGAATTTGAGCGCGAACTCGCCCAGGTGTGCGAAACCTTTGACATCGGGGTCATCCCCTATAGCCCCTTGGGCGGTGGGTTCTTTACTGGCAAATACCGCCCCGACCAACCCATTCCCGAAAGCGTGCGCGCCGATAGCGCCAAGCGACGCTACTTTACGCCGCGTGGCTGGAATACGCTTGAAGTAGCTGAAAACACAGCCAAACGACACAACGCGTCAATCTCACAGATTGCCCTGGCTTGGCTACTTGCCGACCCTGTGATCACCAGCCCCATCATCGGACCGCGTAATCTCACACAATTAGAAGATAATCTGGGGAGTATCCATATCAAACTTGGCCCGGAAGATAAAAAATTACTGGACGAATCCAGCATGTGGGAAAAATAAGTATGATAGTAGCTGCTCAGGCTTACGCCTTTGCAGATAGAATTCCGAAAAAAGGTGTGTGGGGTGCGCACCCCACACACCTTTTTTTCGGACACTTTCTGTTCAAGGCTGAGTAGTCACGAGAATTTTATAAAAACTCATCCATAGGCACATCTTATCCATCCGACTATTTATGAATTAATTTGACAAGCTATCAATCTTCTGATATATTAGCGATATATAAATCACATATTGTTAATTTTGGCTTTTTCTATAACTGCAATTCCAGACAATACTATCGGTTGCCAAAGCAATTTTATCTGCTGAGAAATCAACATGCAAAATACCGGTGTCCCTGTTTTGCCACTCATCACTCCCCATAAGCACTGCTTTTTGTTATCTTCATCAAGCTGCTGGCAATTTGAGCCAGAGCAATCCATTTAAGGTTCTTTCTATGGAAAGTTACATTGCATACAACAACCATCGTTGAATTGAAATCATAGCGATGGTTGTTTTTTGTTATCATCGTGACATGACCAGCAACGATTAACTTCATAATTTCCAATCACGATTCCCGAATCACTTACATGTTGAAAAGGAGGTGATTTTCAATACAACTTCACCAAAAGCTCATTTTCAATTCAATCTATCCATATACTCTGACAGGAGGAGTACCGAATGAATTTTAAGCGATCGAGTCTATTCATTTTAATGGCATTGCTGCTCACCTTTGCTTTGGTAGTGAGCGCGTGCCAACCCGCGGCAGAAGCCCCCGCAGAAGAAGTAATGGAAGCGGAAGCCCCCGCAGAAGAAGCAGAAGAAGCTACTGATGTCTTTAAGCTCGGCATCCTTGGCCCCTTCAGTGGCCCCAGCGCCCGCACGGGTGACGAATTCAAACAATCTGCAACGATGGCTTTTGATGCTATTGAATGGCAGATCGGCCCGTACAAGATTGAACCCGTATGGATCGACTCACAATCTGACCCGGCTAAGGCCGCGCAGGCTTACGAACAGGCCGTTGTTCAAGATGGCATTCAGGCTGGCGTGCTCAACTGGCACAGTTCTGTAGCTGTCTCTGTAATGGAAGTCACCGCCAAACATCAGGTTCCGCATGTCTTCGGTTTCGGCGCAACGGAAGTGGTCAACGAGACCTTCCAATCCGATCCCGAATACTACGGCTACTGGGCTTTCAAAGGCTGGCCTTCTCCCTCCAAATTGAGCATCTCCTACGTTCAGGCGCTTGAAGATGCCATTGCCACTGGTAAATGGACCCCCGCAGAGAAGACCGTGGCCATCTACGGTGAAGACACCGACTGGGGCCGCTCCTTCGGCGGCGCCATCAAGGGCCAACTCGAAGAAGCTGGCTGGACCGTTGTGGCCGAAGAATACTTCGCTCTCGACCAGACCGAGTTCTATCCTCTGCTGAATAAATTCAAAGATCTAAACCCGGCGCTCATCGCTGGCACCAGCACCGCTCTGCCCGTCGTTTCCAACTTCATCAAGCAGGTTGACGAAGTCGGGTTGGAAAGCCTGGTCATCATGGATGGCCTCGGCTGGTTCGGCGAATGGTATGAGTCCATCGGCGACGTCTCTAATTACGTCCTCGACCAGATCCCCGGTTGGGCTACGGCTGAAGGCCAGGCCTTCGCTGCCGATTTTGAAGCCGCGGCTGGCTTCCCCCCCAGCCCCTCGGCAGGTGGTCTCTCCTACGATGGCGCCAATTTCTTCATTGCTATGGCGACTGCCGCCTATGAAGAATATGGCGAACTGACCAGCGAAACCATCTACCAGTTCATTGAGAACTACCTCTGGACCGGTGAGTGGAGCTACACCGATGGCGTTGTGATGAGCAATTACGCCGCCACCGCTGAAACCGTTCCTGATCCCGTTGTTGGACAGGGTTATTACATCTTCCCCGTGCTGCAATACTTCGATGGCGAAGGCAAGGTCATTTACCCGCCTGAATGGGCCGTACAAGAATTTACTCCCCGAGGCGCTGCTCCCTCCGAAATGGAAGTAGTTGCTGAAGAACCAATGGAAGCCACCGAAGCCTTCAAGCTAGGCGTAATGGGCCCCTTCAGTGGCCCCAGCGCCCGCACAGGTGACGAATTCAAGCAATCCACAAATATGGCACTTGATGCTGCAAACTGGCAGGTTGGTCCCTACGCGATTGAGGTTGTCTGGATCGACTCACAATCTGACCCCGCAAAAGCATCGCAGGCTTATGAGCAAGCTGTCGTTCAGGATGGCATCCAGGCTGGCGTGCTCAACTGGCACAGCTCTGTAGCCGTCGCGGCTATGGAAATTACTGCCAAACACCAGATTCCGCATGTCTTCGGCTTCGGCGCTACAGCAGTTGTCAATGAAACCTTTGCATCCGATCCCGAATATTACGGGTACTGGGCATTCAAAGGCTGGCCTTCGCAAGACAAGATTACATTACCATACGTACAAACGCTTGAAGCAGCGATTGCCAACGGCACTTGGGCACCTGAAGAGAAAACCGTGGCCATTTTTGGTGAAGATACTGACTGGGGTCGCGGCTTTGGTACTGCCATCAAAGGTCAACTTGAAGAAGCTGGCTGGACCGTTGTGGCTGAAGAATACTTTGCAATCGATCAAACTGAGTTCTACCCCCTACTGAACAAGTTTGTCGATCTCAATCCCGCTCTCATTGCCGGCACCAGCACCGCACTACCCGTCGTTTCTAACTTCATCAAGCAGGTTGACGAAGTCGGTCTGGAAAGCCTGGTCATCATGGACGGCCTCGGCTGGTTCGGCGAATGGTATGAATCGATTGGCGAGGCATCCAACTACGTCCTCGATCAGATCCCCGGTTGGGCAACGGCTGATGGTGTGGCCTTTGCGGCTGAGTTTGAAGCTCAGGCTGGGTTCGCTCCTAGCCCATCCGCTGGCGGCCTCTCTTACGATGGTGTCAGTTTCTGGCTTGCTATGGCTGAAGCCACCTACGCGGAATACGGCGAACTCACTAGCGAAACCATATACCAATTTATTCAGGAAAAATTCTGGACGGGTGAGTGGGCTTACACAGATGGCATTGTGATGAGCAACTACTCTACCAATGCAGAAGTTGTTCCTGACCCGGTTGTTGGTGAAGGTTACTATATCTTCCCCGTCCTGCAATACTTCGACGGTGAAGGCAAAATCATCTTCCCCACTGCTTGGGCCGAACAGAAACTCACTCCCAAACCCTAACAGCTAAATAGAACTGGGGTGGTACATTTTGCGTACCACCCCTTCATATTATCAAGAGAGGCAGCACATATGTTGATACTTGATGCAAAAGATGTCACCAAAAGATTTGGGGGGCTGACTGCTGTCAACCGCGTCTCCATGCAAATTAAGCAGGGACAAATTTATGGGTTAATTGGCCCCAATGGTGCAGGAAAAACCACCTTTCTGAATTCCGTTGCGGGGGCTTTCCCCCCCACGAGTGGCAGCGTCCAGTTTATGGGCGAAACCACCACCGGGTCCAGCGCCGATATCATGTGTAGAAAGGGCCTTGCACGAACTTTCCAAATTCCGCGTCCCTTCCCAAAATTAACTGTCCTGGAGAATGTAAAAGTCGGCGCAATATTTGGCAGCACCATGCATTTTAATATCCCGGCAGAAAAACGCGCCCGCGAAGCGCTGGATTTTGTCGAATTCAATCAACCTGCAAATACACCCGCTCAACAGCTAAATGCAGTTCAACTCAAACGATTGGATTTAGCCAGGGCAATTGTTAGCAAACCTAAACTCCTGCTTTTAGACGAACTGGCTTCGGGCCTGACACCTGGGGAACTCGAATCGATCATGGATTTGATCCGACGCATTCGAGATACGGGCGTCACGATCATTGCGGTAGAACATATTATGCGCCTCATCAAAGGTATTTGCGATGAAGTCATGGTAATTCAATACGGCACGACAATCGCCGAAGGCACCGCGGATGATGTTTTGCAAAACCCCAAAGTCATAGAAGCCTATCTGGGCAAAGAGGAGCTTCCCCATGCTTGAGCTAAAGAATCTTGATGCTGGTTACGACTTCTTACAGGTTCTCTGGGGTATTTCATTGCAAGTAGAGAAAGGCGAATTCGTAGCCCTGGTTGGCCCCAATGGCGCAGGAAAATCAACTACCTTACGCAGTATCTCAGGTTTGTTGAAGCCCAAAGGCGGAAAAATACTATTCAACGGGAAAGACATTAGCACGCTGCCCGCGCATACGATCAGCCGCATGGGCATCAGTTATGTTTCCGAAGATCTTAATCTTTTCACTGATATGTCCGTGCGCGAAAATTTGATTTTAGGCGCTTATGCAGTAAAAGACAAAGAACTGCAACTCGAAACGCTGGCATATATTTTTGAACTTTTCCCCCGCCTGGCTGAGCGACATAATCAGCTTGCAGGTACGATGAGCGGCGGTGAACGCAAAATGTTGGCGATTGCGCGCGGCATGATGTCGAAACCGCAGTTAATGTTAGTAGATGAACCCTCACTCGGTTTGCAGCCCAACCTGGTTCACGATGTATTTACAGCCTTGCTCAAATTGCGCCAGCAGGGCGTCACAATTCTACTGGTTGAGCAAAATGTCAATACAACCCTTGAAATTACCGATCGGGCTTATATTCTCGAACAAGGCCGTATTGTCATGGAAGGGCCAAGCCGCGAAGTGAAAGAAAACGATCACGTTCGTAATGCTTACCTGGGTATATAACATGCAAGCAACTTTCAGGTCTTCATAATCGAGCTTTTCTCGAAGAAGGAGAAATCCCTATGGCAAAAGAAACCCTTGCAGCGCCAGCGATGGAAACATCGCTGATGACTCGCATCAAAGATAACCTTCCCGTTGTGTTGGTAAGCGTTTTTTCGCTCTTCCTGGTCGTTATTGTGGGCATCAAAGGCGGACCTGCGCAGATATTAAACACAATCATTGCAGGCGGCATGTGGGCTTTGCTGGCCGTGGGCTTAGCGCTGGTTTTCGGCGTGATGAATATCCCCCACTTTGCACATGGCGAATCGTTTATGGTGGGCGCCTATGTAGCCTATTTTGTTTTTACCCCGTTGGTTGAATCTATGGGCGAAACCCCTAACGCAATGCTACGGACATTAGTTCCATTTGTTGGCATTCTCGCCGCAGGATTGGTAGGCGCTATTTTAGGTATTATCATTGAAAGATTGATCTTCGCACCACTGCGTAAACGCACGCGCTCTGGCTGGGTGATGAATGCCTTCCTGCTAACCGTGGGGATTTCATTTGTGATGACCAATGGCGCAACCCTCACCATCGGGCCAAACTTCAGAGGCATTCCCAAATATTGGGACATCGAACCAATTGAATTTTTAGGTGCGCGTCTTTCGGCAGATCGCCTCGGAGCCTTCTTCGTTGCGATGGTCACCATCGGCGTATTGTGGTTCTTCTTGCGCCGTACCCGCACAGGGCGAGCGGTGCGTGCCGTTTCTCAAGATGAAACCGGCGCGCAGCTTGTTGGTATCAACCTCAACTTTATCCAAACCCTGACCTTCTCACTCTCCACAGCGACAGCCGCGATTGCGGGCGCCGCATTGCTCTTTATGTTCCAGGCCTACCCCACGGTGGGGTTGAAACCGCTGTATTTCGCCTGGTATGTAGTCATGCTGGTGGGCCTGGGCAATATTGCTGGAGCGATTGTTGGCGGCTTTATCGTTGCCCTGCTACAAACCGCGACGCAGCTATTCTTTACAATTACATGGGAAACCGTTATTCCTACCGTTGTGATGATTATCGTCTTGCTGCTCGCCCCCTCTGGACTCTTTGGCAGCGAAGTTAAAGGCATTCAGGAACAATAAAGAGGAGCACCATTTATGAACGACACATCAAACTCGAACACCTGGCAGCGCGGCGTGGCTCTTCTGGCTAAAATCGGCTTTAATCCCCTGGGGTTGATTCTGTTCATCGTCATTGCCCTGCTTCCGTACATTCCTCCATTTGATCAGGAACATATTCTGCGCTGGATGATTATGGGCGCATTTCTGGCGGCTCAATCGGTTGCCTTCGACTTTACAGCCGGGTTTATCAACGTGGTTAATTTTGGTTTCGCAGCCCTGGTTGGGTTGGGCGCATACACCACAGGCATGCTCACTAACACGCGGCCATCCATCATTATGCAATACGGCCTGTCACCCTGGATTGGTATCTGGGTAGGCGCAATCGTGGCGGGCCTGATTGGGTTGTTGCTGGGTATGTTGACCTTGCGTCTGCGAGGCATCTTTGCCGCAGTGATGGCCTGGTTTGTGGGCATCGCCTTGATGGGCGTTGTTAATAATATGGTCGAGTGGACCCGCGGCCCGCTAGGCATGGCCCCGGTGAGTCTGCTGGAACGCGGCGCTGGCAACCGCCCATATTTCTACATCATCCTGGGGATGATGCTGGTCGTCTATATCACCCTGAAATTAATCACCAATTCCAACTACGGGCTGGCCTTCCGTGCCATCGGCCAAAATATCGATGCTGCGCGGGCATCTGGCATTAACCCCACCAAATATCGCGTCTTTAACTTTGCAGTATCGGCTTTCTTCGCTGGTTGGTTAGGCGGATTTTATGCCCACTACTTTGGCTCGCTGACACCGATGACCTTGATGCATACCTCCAAAACCGTGGAAGTGCTGGCAATCGCCTATATTGGCGGGCGCGGCAGCCTGTGGGGTGGTATCGCGGTGGCCTTCCCCTTCGTCTTCTTTATCGAATTCTTGCGCTCCAATCTGACGCAATTACCCGGCCTGCATCTGGTGATTTATGGCGTGTTGATGGTTTTAGTGATGATCTACTACCCCGGTGGACTGGCGGGGCTGTACACCTGGCTGGTTGCCAAAATTCGAGTGTGGCGCGCCCCCAAAGAAAGCGCATGAAACAGATATTTGTACCAACAACTGAATCATTTCCTCACGAGGCAGATGCCGTCGTCATTGGCGGCGGCATCGTTGGTGTAGCGACTGCGTTTTGGCTTTCGCGCGCCGGGCTGGAAACTGTACTCGTGGAAATGCGCCTGGGACTCTCCACACTGACAACGCCCACCTCCATCGAAAGTTTTCGCGCCCAATTTACCGAACCCGCAATGGCGGAACTTGCCCTACCCAGCATTGAAATCTTCGAAAATTTTGCCGAAGTAGTTGGCATCCCCGATATCGATATTGGCATCCATCATCAGGGGTATCTCTTTGTCACCGATGATCCGGCGATGATCCCCGATGTCGAGGCGGCGGTAAAGACGCATTACCGATTGGGCATCACCGATTCCGAATATCTCACCGGCGACGAAGTGCGTCAGCGCTTTCCCTATATCAGTGAAAACGCGGTTGCGGCCACATTCCGCCAAAAAGATGGCTGGCTCTCATCGCACGAAGCCACGCAGGGCTTTGCCCGCGGCAGCCGGGCGCGCTTTTTGGTCAGCACCAAAGCGCTGGGGATTACGCGCGACTCTCAGGGCGTGAGTGGGGTCGAGACCGACCGCGGCACAATTGCCACCCGCTTAGTTGTCAATGCCGCGGGGCCATTTGCCGGACTGGTCGGCAATCTGCTTGGGCTGGAGATTCCCGTTCGGCCAGTACGCCGCCAGAAAGCATATATCAAGCCCCGGGCCGAGATCCCGCCCAACGCCCCCCTCTCAATTGACCTTTCCCGCGATTCCTACTGGCGTCCCGAAACCGGCGGCGCCCTGATCGGTTGGGTTGATCCTGATGAACCCGTCAGCGCCCCCTCCGAAAATATCCCTACGGATCGTTACTTCGCCGCCCAAAATATCGAAAACCTGTTGCCTCTATTCCCCTTCTGGGAAGGGATTGCCGAAACACTCAAAGCCAGCGATGTAATTGTGAGCGCCGGGCAATATGTTTACACCCCCGACGATCACCCTCTGATTGGGCCTGTGCCCGATGTGCCCGGTTTCTACCTGAATTGCGGCTATTGGGCTGGCGTGATGCTGGCGCCCGAAGCCGGAAAACGCATCGCTGATCTGGTCACTGGAAAAATGCAACCAGCAGAGAATTCACTTCGCCCCACTCGTTTTGCGGAGGGCGTTCACCTTGAGGGCAGCAGTTTCTTGCGCGGGCATTAGCAACAACATAGAACTCAGCGTTGAATATCAAACGGAGCATCAATGTTAAAAAACTGGATCGAACATCTTTCACCATCCGATCTCCAGGCCATCCATGATACCAGTATGCAACTACTGGAAACGGTTGGCATCCATTTTCCCGAAGAAAACGCCATTCAAATATTTCAGGAGCACGGTTTCAAAACCGAGGGGCAAACTGTATTTCTGACCGAAGCGCAGGTTATGAAGGCTGTCAAACAGGTTCCTGCACAATTCACAGTGCACGGACGCGGCCCTGGGCGGGAGATTACCATTGGCGGCGGTACCCCTGTTTTTGCACCGGGATACGGGGCGCCTTTTTTGGTGGATTCTGAAACCGGAAAACGGACACCTACGCTCGAAGATTATCACAATCTGGTGAAACTGGCGCACATGCTCCCCAACCAGGATGTGAGCGGACATCTGATGGTCGAGCCACAAGACACCCCTAGCGAAAACGCCCACATCGAGATGCTCTACGCCAATATGCTGCACTCCGATAAACCCTATCTCGGCAGTTCGGAGGGCGCAGTGGGTTCTCAACACACCCTGGAGATGAGTGCGATTCTCTTCGGTGGCACCCCCGAAAAATATGTCACTTTTGGGTTGATCAACCCTCTCAGCCCGATGGCCTACGGTACGGATATGATTGAAGCCATCATGGCCTACGCCCGCGCCCGCCAACCGTTGATTTTTGCTACGCTGGTGATGGCGGGTTCTACCGGACCAATTACCTTGGCGGGGGTGATTGCCCAACAAAATGCTGAATTGCTGGCAGGAATTGTACTGGCTCAACTCATCAGCCCCGGGCTTGCAATGCTTTATGGCTCCACTTCCACCAACATCGATATGCGCACCGGCGCTCTAGCCATCGGCAGCCCGGAACTGGCCCTGTGCATCAGTGCGCATACCCAACTGGCCCGTTTCTATGGTCTGCCCGCCCGCGGCGGCGGCGCGCTGACCGATGCGAGTACCACCGACGCCCAATCGGGCTACGAATCGATGTTCAGTCTGATGACTACGGTACTCAGCGGCATGGATTTTATTCTGCACTCTGGCGGTATCGTCAGTTCGTATCTGGCTTTCTCCTACGAAAAATTTGTCATGGATGATGAAATGGTCGGTATGCTGCGTCATTACCTGCGCGGTTTCGATGTCAATGCCGAAACCCTGGCCGCAGAGACCATCGCCAATGTCGGCCCTGGCGGTCATTTCCTCGGGGAGGATCATACGCTCAAGCGTTGCCGCACCGAATTCTGGCAGCCCAAACTCGCAGATCGCTCTGGTTTGGAAGCCTGGTGGGATGGCGATCAACAAGATACCACCACCCGCGCCCGTCAACGCTGGCAAGATTTACTAACTCAACATCAAGACCCACCCTTGGATGAGAATATTGCTCAACGGCTTAAAGATTACGTAGAAGAGAATACCCAATAATCAGAACCAATAAAGTATCGCCACAAAGACACCAAGACTCAAAAGCGGCAAATAGCCATGTGTTCATAAGGAAACCAGGAACGCAGGAAGAAAAATTCATGACTTCATGGCTTCCTTGATAAGAAATTCAGTGTTCAAACTTCTGTGGACCAATACAAATCCTTTGTATTTCTTGGTGACTGGGTGCCTTTGTGGTGAATCATCTTTCCGACCATGACACAACAAATGATTCTGGAAAGTATCGAAATCAACGACCAATCCGTTCAGGCCTCGGCAGGTCAGAGTGTGGCCGCAGCATTGCTCGCCGCCGGGGTGCGAATCTTTCGTCATACGCCCGAAGAACGCGCGCCGCGCAGTATCTTCTGCGGCATGGGAACCTGTTTCGACTGTCTGGTCACGATTGATGGAATCCCCAATCAACGCGCCTGCATGACACGCATCCAGCCCGGGATGCGGATTCGCACAATTCCAAATGAAAACGACTGATCTGGCAGTTATCGGGGCAGGGCCAGGGGGGTTGGCGGCGGCCATCACAGCCGCTCAGGCTGGTTTGCGTGTCACGCTCATCGATGAATCCCCGCGCCCGGGGGGGCAATACTTGCGCGGTACCGGGCGGCAGGCCACTCAGAGCATTCCCCGCGCCGAGCAGCGCACCCGCGCTTTTTTGCAGCAACTTCCCCACCCCCATATTGATCTTCAAACTGGCACGTTGGTCTGGGGGATCGATGATCGCACCCTGGCGCTCCACGGGCCAAACGGAAATTTCAACCTGCAAGCCGAGCAGATTATCATTGCCACCGGCGGGCGCGAGTTGGTGCCGCCCTTCCCCGGCTGGACGCTACCCGGCGTGATGACGCTGGGCGCAGCGCAAATTCTGACCAAAGAATACGGCCTGCTGCCCGGCAAACGCATCGTGCTTGCCGGTTCGGGGCCGCTATTGCTGGCCGCGGCCAGCGCCTTAGTCGCCAAAGATGCGCGCATCATCGCAATTCTCGAAGCTACACACCTTGGTGCATGGCTGCCGCATGTCACCGCGCTTTGGGGTAATATCAACCGCCTGCTTGAAGGCAACACTTATCTCAGGACAATCCAACGGCACAAAATTCCCTATCGCTTTGGGCAAACTGTCATCCAGGCAACAGGCAACAACCAGCTCGAAAGCATTACCACCGCCCGGCTGGACCGCGACGGAAAACCGATTCCCGGCAGCGAAAAAGAAATCGCCGCCGATACGCTCTGCCTGGGCATTGGGCTTATCCCCAACACCGAATTAGCGCAACTGGCCGAATGCCAGCACGAATACAGTACAATGCGCGGTGGCTGGGTTCCCGCACGCGATAAATATCTGCAAACCAGCCAGCCCGGCATATACGCGGTCGGCGAGGCCGCCGGGATTGGCGGCGCGGGTATGGCCTTATTAGAGGGGCAAATTGCGGCGCTGACAATCACGCGCCGCTTCAACCAGATTCCTGCCCTGCAACGCCAATTGCGCCCCCTGCGTCGC
>JABGRQ010000143.1 GCA_018648225.1 Chloroflexota bacterium | reverse complement strand
GGCAAATTTCATTGTAGCACAAATCTCTGTTGCTCAAGCATACAGTTATGTAGGGCTTGGCCGTATCCACAAAAAAAGATGTGGAACACTCATTGGCATTTTTGCGGATGTTCTATGAAGTGATAAAAATCATAACCGAAAGCCCTTGACAGAACCCCCTTCTCCACGGTATAAACTGGGCCAACATCTGAAAATTGAAATACTTTGAAGAGGAAGAGTAGGCGTCGAAACGACGGCTCAGAGAGCAAGGGAGCGGTGAAATCCTTGCCCGCACGCCGACACCGAATGGGCCTCAGAGTTGCAGGGCGAACGTTTTCCAACCAGTAGCCTGTGCCGGAGTTGCCACCGTTATCAGGGCAAAGTAGTTGACGCAGTGAAAACCTGCAAGACTACCACAAAGTGAGGCTGGCCTTTTGGGCTAACACCATGCAAATGGTTCCCGTCGTTTCACGACGGGATTTTTTTATTAACCAAGAGACCAATCTAATTTGGGTGGCACCACGGGAGCTTATGGCCCTCGTCCCTTTGTGGACGAGGTTTTTTTTGTTTAATCCGGAAAACAGGGGTATGTGGGATGCTTCGCATCCCACATACCCCTGTTTTCCGGCAAGTTTCACAAGAAAAATATTTTACCCATTTTTTTAATCCAAGGAGTAAACCATGTCTCAAACTAAATTCACACTCAGCGAAAATGATATACCCAAACAATGGTACAACATCAATGCCGATTCGCCCGTTCCACCCACCCCGGTGCTGAATCCGCAGACCAAAGAGCCGGTCACACCTGATTTCCTCTCGGTCTTATTCCCCATGGAGCTGATACTGCAAGAAATCAGCACCGAACGTTATATCGACATTCCCGAAGAAGTACGCGAAATTTACAAACTCTGGCGGCCTACCCCGCTGATCCGTGCCCGCCGCTTGGAAAAAGCCCTCGGCACTCCGGCGCATATCTACTTCAAGCATGAAGGCGTTTCGCCCTCCGGCAGCCACAAGCCAAATACCGCCGTAGCGCAGGCCTTCTACAACAAGGCCGCGGGCACCAAAGCCCTGACCACCGAAACTGGCGCAGGCCAATGGGGTTCGGCTTTATCCCTGTCTGGAAAATTCTTTGACCTGCCCGTTGAAGTCTATATGGTCAAAATTTCCTATCAGCAGAAACCCTACCGGCGCGTGCTAATGGAATCGTTTGGCGGCAAGGTCTACGCCAGCCCCTCCGAGCACACCCAGTACGGGCGTTCGGTTTTAGCCGAAACCCCCGATAGCCCTGGCTCGTTAGGTATTGCGATTTCAGAAGCCGTCGAAGCCGCGGCAACCTCCGGCGGAGCCAAGAAATACAGCCTGGGATCGGTACTCAATCACGTCCTTATGCACCAGAGCGTGATCGGCGACGAAGCCATAAAACAGATGGATTTAGCCGATGAATACCCCGATGTGGTGATTGGCTGTGTGGGCGGCGGCTCAAACTTCGCCGGGATCGCTTACCCTTTCTTGCGTGAAAATCTGCTCAACGGGGCCAACACCCGCTTTGTAGCCGTCGAGCCCACCGCAACCCCCACTCTGACGCGCGGACCTTATGCCTTCGACTACGGCGATACCGCACAAATGGCGCCCATCGTCAAAATGTTCACTCTGGGGCACGCTTTCGTACCGCCGCCCATCCACGCGGGTGGGTTGCGCTACCACGGCATGGCTCCCAGTGTCTGTGCGCTGGTCGATGCCGGTTTGATTGAAACCAAAGCCGTGCCACAATTAGCGACCTTTGAAGCCGCCCTGATGTTTGCCCATGCTGAGGGCATCATCCCCGCCCCGGAAACCGCACATGCCATCCGTACCGCAATTGATGAAGCCCTCGATGCCAAAGAAAAAGGTGAAAAGCGCACTATTCTTTTCAACCTGTCGGGACACGGCCACTTTGATCTCTCTGCCTACCAGGCCTATTTGAACGGCAGCCTGCAAGATTACGCACTGCCCGAAGAAGCCATCCAGGCGGCGCTGGAACAACTACCTGAAGTCAATTTGTAGGCATTTCGATAATCTCCTCCTACTAAAGCAACAGCCCCCGGATTTTTCTGAGGGCTGTTGTGATTCTGTTCTGAGAAGTGGTGTGGACTTGTTATGTCCGCCCCGCTTATTTTATATTTGATGGCCGGATTCGGCTTGCAAATCTTCCTGCAAGAGTTGAACAGCGTGGGGCAGCACCGGCAAGATAACAGCCAGGTTTTCGAGTGCGGCCCTGGGGCTGCCCGGCAAGTTGACGATAAGTGTACGCCCGCGGATTCCGGCTGCGCCCCGGGAGAGCATAGCATGGGGTGTGATCTGCAAACTGGCTGCGCGCATGGCTTCTGCCAGCCCTGGCGCGGGACGCTCGATGACGGCTTGGGTGGCTTCGGGGGTGATATCCCTGGGGGAAAAACCAGTGCCCCCGGTGGTCAGGATCACATCCAGAGCGAGTCCGTCGGCCCATTTTTCCAGAACAACCTGAATAGCGGCTAAATCATCTGGCACTACCCCCATCTCGGAGACAAGCCATCCCAACGAGAGAATTTTCTCTTTCAGGGCTGGGCCAGATGCATCCCGACGTTGACCACGCGCAGAACGATCTGAAACGGTCAGAATACCAACGCGCAGAGTCATCGCTTTATTCCTCGACCAGACCGACCACCTGTTTCCAGTTGCCGTGGATGCCATCGTCGGTGACGCCAAAATAGTAGCGTATATTGCCGCTCTTGTCGCGCTGCAACAGATCATACCGGATCACAGTCCGACTTTTCGGGGCAATCATACCCATATCGCCGTGCCATTTGATCTTGACCTGGGAAATATCGGGTGAAATTTTATCGTAATTCGTTACTGCATAGTGCCAGAGTTTGCGTGCCGATTTACGGGTTACATTCTGAACCACATTACCATTGCGTAGATCGCGCACGGTGTAATAGCGCACCCCCTTGCGTTCTTCAACACTAACAACTTCCACGCCTGTGCGCGGCGGCGCTTCGGGGTCGAGGTCTTTTTCGGGCATATCCGGGGCCGTGGGCTTCGAAACACCGACGGGGCGTTCACTCCGGCCCCGCAGCACCATATCAACAATTTCATCGCGCACTGCCATACCTGTTTCAGACTCGGCGCGCAGATAAATTTTACTATCATCAACCGCATACGGAGGGTCTTCACCACGCGGCACCAGTACGCGTATGATCTGCTTGTCTCCGAAATTATTCGTATCAATGCTGCAATTCAACGGCGGGCTGATGCGATCACTGATTTCTTTTTCCAGGCGCGTTATCTCTTGTTTAGCCGATGCAACCCCGGTGACAGACCGTCGCGGGTTACGGCTCATACCAATATAGAGCGTGCCGCCGTTGGTGTTGGCGAAGGCGCATACATCGGCGATGATGGCGTAGAGCTTACCGCCGCGCACCGTCATACTCTCGTGGAAATCTTGTACGATATTGGCACCTTCCTCATGTGCCGCCTGAACAAAATCGAACGCTGGCTCTGCCTTGGGACGATTAGGGCGCGTGCGGGCGAAATCGTTGCCCAGCATCAGGTCTTTGAGCGCTTCAAAAGAGAACTCCGATAAACGCACATCGGTAGCGCGATCGCCTACACCGAGGTTTTTATGCCGACTGGAATCTGCTTCAAGTCGATGGGCGTCAGAGCCTTGAATGCAATGCATACGCCGGGGGTATTCGGGCTTGCGCCCGCTGAAAAAGGCGGCTGTGCTGTGCCCACCTTTGCGATCCAGGTCGGTGACTTCCAATGCGTGCAAGTTAACATCTTGTGTGTAGGCAATTTTAGTCTGCCCGCCAAAACGGAAGCCGCGCATGGCAACGCCATTATTGGAGTTCGCATGAGCGGCAATCGCCAGCCCGCCCGCGGCGTTGATTTTTTGGTAGGCCATCAGTACATCGGCACTGGCGCCCACGGTGACGGAACCCTCATCGATTTGGTCAGATGGAATACTCAGATCAAGCAGAATGTGCTCGATTTCGCGAATCGGTTTTTCGGGAGGAAAAATCCCCAAAATATGGAATCCAAATGTGGCCGTGAATTCAAACCCAGGCAGAACGGCAATACGCTTAAGGAGGCGATTGTATTCTGTAAGACGGGCTTCTTCTTCAGGTAAAAGACGGTTCAGGCGTTGAAGCATCTCTAATTGTTGAATTTCTTCGACCATCCGGCGGTAACCCGCGACGGTATTATGGTCGGTAAACGCAATCATATCCAGCCCACGCGCTTCAGCTTTTTGTAAAATATCCAGATAGGTTGTATCTGGCTGCTGATAGTCGCTTGAAGCGGGTGTGTGCAAATGTAGGTCAATGGTGTACCACTTCATAGTGGTATTTGTTTTTTTTCTAGTCACGTTTTCACTCTAATAATCTCACGCACGGGTGCGAAGGTGTAAAATTCATTACTAAGACCTTCAATTCCCTGTGGTGAAAAATAACTTTTGATGATAGTTTGTCCCAATAATTTTCTGGGATTTGTTGTGGTCGGGTTATACTGCCAGAACATGGTTGATTAACTGGATAAGGTCGTCTGGCATATAGGGCTTGAGAATAAAGCCATTTGCGTTCCGTTTTTTACTTTCAGCTCTGAAGTCGATGCCTGAAGACATAATAATTCTGGTATCGGACAGATTAAAATTCTGGCGAATAGCATCGAGAAATTGAAAACCGTCAACGTCTCTTCCGGCATCATCCTTAAGATAAACATCCATAAGGATCAGATCCGGTTCTTCGCGCTGGATAGCTTCCAGAAAATCACCTTGTGGATTGGTGATAATTTCAAAACCCTCCATTTCCAGCAATGTTTTCAAGAGATTGACGACAACCTCATTGTCGTCAATAAGCATTAATCTACCCATACCCGATCTGCTATGCAGATGCCTCCTCGCTGGGGTTTTCTTTCGGCTTCTTGGAGCGTTTTTTCTTTGGTTTCGGCGCAGGTTCCAGGGCAGCGTTGATAGCATCTTCAACCGTATCGAGGAAAATAAAGTTGATTGCCTCGCGCACATCATCGGGCAGGTCATCCAGGTCTACATCATTGCGCTTGGGCAACAACACAGTCTTCAATCCCAGCCGGTGAGCCGCAAGTACTTTTTCTTTGATGCCACCTACTGGCAATACTTTGCCCCGCAATGTAATTTCGCCCGTCATCGCCACATCGGCGCGTACCGGGCGACCAGATACCAACGAAACAATCGCTGTAGCCATGGTCACACCCGCAGAGGGGCCATCTTTGGGCTGCGCGCCAGCGGGCACATGCAGATGAAAATCGGAATCGGCAAAAAAGCCGTCTTCCAAACCCAAAGCTGCAGCCTGTGAGCGCACAAAAGAGAGCGCCGCTTTGGCCGATTCTTTCATCACGTTACCCAGGGAGCCGGTGAGTTGAAAACCCTTGCCGCCGGGCATACTCGTAGCTTCTATAAACAACACGTCGCCCCCGGTGGGTGTCCAGGCCAAGCCGGTAGCCACACCCGCCAGCGAAGTGCGCTCAGCGATATCTTCCATGTCGCGGAATTTCGCATGTCCCAGATATTCTTTGACCTGCTCCGGGGTAATCGCGATCATTTCGGCGGCGCTACCCTCGGCGATTTGTGTCACTACTTTGCGGCACACCCCACCGATTTCACGTTCGAGATTCCTGACACCAGCTTCGCGGGTGTAGTAACGAATAATTTCCTGCAAACCTTCATCGGTGAAGCTAACCTCCGATTCGCGCAGGCTATTCTCACGCAATTGGCGTGGAACCAAGTATCCCTTTGCAATTGCAACTTTCTCGCGCTCGGTATATCCGGAAAGTTGGATAACCTCCATGCGGTCGAGCAACGGGCGGGGGATGGTATCGAGGCGGTTGGCCGTGGTAATGAACATGACTTCCGAGAGATCAAAGGCCACTTCCAAATAATGATCGCGGAACTCCACATTTTGTTCCGGATCAAGCACCTCCAGAAGCGCTGAAGCCGGGTCGCCCTGAAAGCCCTGGCTAAGTTTATCGATTTCATCCAGCATAAAGACAGGATTATGTGATTCAACGCGCCGCAATGCTTGCAAAATACGCCCTGGCAGCGCGCCAATATACGTGCGCCGGTGCCCGCGAATTTCGGCTTCATCACGCACGCCGCCCAGCGAAATGCGAATAAACTCGCGCTCTAGCGAGCGCGCAATGGATCGGCCCAGTGAGGTTTTCCCTACACCAGGGGGTCCGACAAAGCACAAAATAACACCTTCGCGCAAACGCCGGATTTCATCATCAAAGTCATCCTGAGCGGCAAATTCTTCACTGCGTTCCTGGCGAAGTTTGCGCACCGCTAAAAATTCCAGAATGCGTTCTTTGATGTCTTCCAGCCCGTAGTGATCCTCATCTAGAATTGTGCGGGCATGGGGAATATCAAGGTTGTCTTCGGTCGATTTCGACCACGGCAGCGAAACCAGCCAATCGAGATAGGTGCGAATGACACCATACTCGGCAGAGGCGGTTGGCAGCCGCGCCATACGTTCCAACTCGCGGCGAGATTGTTTGTCGGCCTCTTCCGGCATTTGAGCTTCATCAATCTTTGTGCGATATTCTTCGGCCTCAACAGATTGTTCATCGCCTTCGCCCAATTCGCGCTGGATGGCCTTGAGTTGCTCGCGCAGAAAATATTCCCGCTGTACTTTTTCGATCTCGGAGCGGGCTTCTTTCTGAATGCGCTGACCGATCTCCAGCACCTCTGCCTCGCGCGCCAGCAAAGCCACCAGCTTAAGCAATTTCTCCGAAACGGAATCCAGTTCGAGCAGTTCCTGGGCATCTTCGAGATCCATGCGCTGGAAGTTGGCAATCACATACACCGTCTGTAAAGGATCGTCCAGACTGATTACGGACTCA
The DNA here is from genome assembly GCA_018648225.1 of Chloroflexota bacterium. Lineage (NCBI taxonomy): Bacteria > Bacillati > Chloroflexota > Chloroflexota bacterium. Next base: position 6,539 of record JABGRQ010000143.1, on the reverse strand, counting down.
ACCACCTCGCGCGGCAGCGAGGGGATCATATCGGCGATGCGCTCAAATTGATCGCGGGCATTGCGCGCCATCGCTTCAACTTCCAGATTATCGGTTTCAACTTCAGGAATTAGCTCGATTTCCGCTTTGAGGTAAGGTTCTTCTTCCACAAAGTTGGCAATCTTGAAGCGCGCCATCCCCTGCACCAGTAACCGGATCGTGCCATCTGGAACACGCAACATGCGATGGACAGTCGCCACTGTCCCCACAGTATACAAATCATCCGGGCCGGGGGTTTCATCTTCGGGGTTTTGGGCGGCCACCAGGCCGATCAGGCGCACATCTTGCGAGATAACCTCATCGATCAGGCGAATCGAACGCGGCTGCCCAATGGTCAGCGGAACAGCAGTTTCAGGGTAAACCACCAATCCCCGCAATGGCAGTATGGGCAACACAGACGGGATTGCGTCATTGGTCTGGAATTCATCAGCATCATCTACTGCGTCGCTACTGACTTCAGTAGCGACGCGAGTAAAGGTTGGCAGCAAGAAGAGTTCTTCAAAACTTAACTCTTCCTCGCCAAACCAGGATAATAGCTCCATAAGGTCTGAATTCCAACGAGAAGCTGGCATTTATCTACTCCCCAATTTCAATTTGGTGTGGCCTGGCCTTCGGTAACCGGAGGCGCAAAAAACCATCGTCATACGCAGCTTCGATCCCTTCGTGTTCAATTGCCCAATGCAACTCTACTTGTGTGCGGAACTCGCCGAAGTTAATTTCCATTTGATGGTAAGCGCGGCGCTCCGCTGTATCGGAGCGGGTACCCTGAACGGTCAGTAAACGATTTTCCAACGAGATCGAAAATTCCGCATCCTGCATCCCGGCAACTTCAATGCGCACAATCACCACATCTTCGAGTTCATACACATCCGTAGGCGGACACCATACCCGGGAACGCGAACCTACGCGCAAGTGGAGATGATTGATTTGTCCCTTGGATCCGATGGGGGAAAACCATTTTTCGCGAGACGTATCTTGCTTGGTTTCTTTAACTTTCATGGCCTATCTCCGTCACGCGGGTCAGGCTAAAGCAGCTTTTGCGGCAGCCAACACCTCAGCATAGTCGGGTTCTTCGCCGAGCACAGGCATATAGGCTACATAAACCAAACGGTCTGAGCAATCGACCACAAAAACCGCCCGCCGCAAAATGCGCTGGTCTTTTAACAAACAACCATACTTGACGCCGAAATCAGCCGTTTTATGATCGGAAAGCACCTGCACCTGTTCAATGCCTGCCGCGCCGCACCAGCGTTTTTGCGTAAAAGGTAAATCGGTGCTAATCACCAAAATGGTGATATCTTCGCTCAACGCAGCCGCTTCTTCATTAAATTTGCGCGTTTCACGATCACAAACGGAGGTATCCAGCGATGGTACTGCGGCAATGATGCGTACTTTGCCTTGAGTCTCTGCTAACCCCGTAAAATCTGCCCAATTTTGCGCATGCACCGTAAACTCAGGGGCTTTTTGCCCAACTTCCATATCCGGGCCAATTACAGTGGCAGCCTTGCCGCCAAATTGAATCAACCCTTCTCTTTCTATAACCATATCTTTCTGCTCCAATATTCCAATATCGTGTGCGATTATATCACTTTTCAACTTAATTGCGCCTTACCATCCCTGAGGCAGAACCAACTCCTACACAAATCTGATAGAATTGCGGGTATGCGCTTTCCAAAGTCTCTCCGTCTCTGGGGATTGGGTCTTTTTTTGGCGACTCTCCCCTTGCTGACACTGGTCTTCTTGCGCAAACCAGTGACGCTGGTCGTGGACGATCAGCCCTATCAGTTGCAAACCTATGCCCTGACGGTGGAAGGTCTGTTGAGCGCAGCGGATATTCAGATCAGTGAGGCCGATTTTATCCATCCGGGTTTAAATACCCGATTGCATAATGGGGATCAAGTTGTGATTCTGCGCGCGGCACGGATTCAAATCTCGGTGGATGGTCAAACGCACAACATGCTCTCAGCGGAACGCATCCCGGTGGTGATTCTGGCTGAAGCGGGTGTGAATCTTGGCCCCGGCGATCAACTCATTGCCGACGGGCTGCCCACCCATCTCGATCAGATGTTGCCTCCGGGGAAAGTCCACACTTTACAGGTGCGCCGCGCCAGTACGATTGTGCTGGAAGAAAACGGCGAAAGCGTCAGTTTCATATCGGCGGCGAGCACATTGGGCGGCGCACTCTGGGAGCAGGGCATCCGCATCTATGACAACGACCAGCTTGACCCCAGTCCCGACACGCCGCTCAACGGCGGCACAATCCCGGTAAAACTGACCCGCGCCCGGGAGTTGATTATTCAAACACAAGGGCATCGCACTCAAACCCGCTCTGTGGGGCCAACCGTGGGCGCGGCCTTGGCCGAGGTCGGCCTGGCCTTGCAGGGATTAGACTTCAGCCTGCCGCCCGAATCGGCGCCCCTGCCCGATGATGGCCTGATTGAAATCGTGCGCGTGCGCGAAGAAGTGCTGCTCGAACAAGCGCCCCTGCCTTTTGGCACCATCCAGCAAGCCCTGCCCGATGTGGAGATTGATAATACACTGATCGTCAGTGCGGGCGAATATGGCCTGACCGCCCAACGCGTGCGCGTGATCTACGAAGCCCGCCCTGGCGAGCCGGACTGGCAAGAAGTGGAGCGACAAGTAGAGGATGAGTGGGTGGCGCGCGAACCACAGCCGCGCGTGGTGGGCTATGGCACCAAAATTGTCATCCGCACCGAAAATGTAGGCGGTACGGCTATCGAATATTGGCGCAAAGTAGAAGTGTATGCTTCCACATATTCCCCCTGCCATCTGGGCATTCCCGATTATTGCTCCACAACGACCTCGAGCGGGGCGCAGCTTCAGAAAGGCATGATTGCCACAACGATCGAATGGTATCGCTATATGAAAGGGCTGCCGGTGTATGTGCCCAACTACGGCTTTGCCACCATCGAAGATGTGGGCGGCGGCCTGCCTGATCGTCACTGGATTGATTTGGGCTACAGCGAGGAAGATTTTGTCGGCTGGGCTGGCTGGACGACGATTTATTTTTTGACCCCGGTACCAGGCAATATTTTGTATATTTTGGAATATGGCGGGTAGAAAAAATAAATCACAAAGGGCACGAAGATGCCCTTACGTTTTTTTGCTTTCATCATCGAACCAAGAGATGTCGATAAAAGGGTATGCGTGGGGTGCTGCGCACCCCACGCATACCCTTTTTCGGAATTCTCTCTGCGCAGGCTTACGTGCCCTTCAGGGCATAGCTTGAGCAATTATCATATTTTCATAAGGATTCACGTTCTGCCCAGGCTATGACATCAAGCACATCATCTCCTAATTCGATCTTCGCCCGTCTCCAAAAGAACGTCCCCATTTTTCGCAGCCCTTCGGCTATGCAAGGCTATCTGGCTGCTATTGATCAGGGCATTATTAGTGTGGGTAATTTCCTGGCCGCGATCGCGCTGGCGCGGGCTGTTGACCCCACCGAATTTGGCGTCTACTCAGTAGGCTTTCTGCTAATCCATATGCTGCGCGCCGTGCAAGACGGGCTGATTATTCAGCCAATCAACACCTTTGGAGCCACCATGCCGCGGGAAGAATTTCGGCACTTTGTCAGCGCCAACGCCGTGCTGCAAATCGGTTTAGCGGCTGGCAGCGCAGGGGTCGCTGCCGGGCTGGGTTGGCTACTCATCCTGACAGGTAATGACACCGCCGGGCCAACTTTATTTGGGTTGTGGTTCGTATCCATCACTTGGCAGATACAAGAATTTTTTCGACGAATTTTCTACACCCGCAGGAACGTGCAACATGCCGTAATCAACACGACCATCGCCAACGGCGTGCGCCTGGGGGCAATGTTTGTCTGGCTGCGTTTGGGGGCGCTCAACAGCGGGGTAGACGGTCTAGATGCGATTGCCTGGGGATCGCTGGCAGCACTAATCGTGGGTATCTGGCAAACACGCAGCTATTGGACAAATGGCGCACTTAACCTCAGAGCTACACTGGCGCGAAACTGGCATTTTGGCCGCTGGGTATTGGGCGGATCGCTGGCAAACTGGGCGGCGTCGGAAATTTATCCTATCATCGCAGCGGGAATGGTCAATTTCGCCGCTGCGGGGGCATATCGCGCCTTGCAAACGCTGGTGGCGCCGGTGCATGTGTTATTACGCGCTCTGGATACTTTTTTTACACCGCGCGCCGCAGGCATTTATCAGCGTGATGGCGCGCCCGGCCTGAGCCGCATGTTACGCTGGATTTACTTCATCGCCGGCCTGCCCATTCTGGGTTTGCTGGTGGTTTCTAATCTTTTCCCCGAAACCTTATTGCGCCTGCTGTATGGTGAAACCTATTTGGTCTACAGCGGCGGCTTGATGTTGATGGCCTTGTATTATGGCCTGTGGTATGCCTACTGGCCACTGCAAATAGCCTTCAAAGCACTTCAAATCACACGCCCCATTTTCATTGCCAACAGCGCGGCGATTATAAGCATGTTCACGTTGGGATTCTGGCTGATCCATCGCTGGGGGCTTTATGGCGCAGTCGGCGGGCAGGCGCTGAATGCTTTAATTGTAACGCTGGTATTGTGGTGGGGGTGGAGGTTGGTGAGGGCAGATGAGCGATGACGGGCGACTACAATCATTAGCAAATATCCTATCACCATCAACCATCCGTCCTCTGTTTCCCATCATAAAATTTCACCATATACTCTGCTGCAAAAAGCTGTTGAGCAAGATGCCCCCCATATATTCCGGCGGAACCTTCCGTCTGGTGCTTTTTGCAGTGAAGTCACCATATTAATTTGTTTCAGTCGTGAACGGATAATCGACGATCAACGCATCATCCGCCCAGACGCGAAAAGTATAATCACCGTCTGCTAGAAAGAAGGTGTCCATTTCTTGTATGGTGAAAAATATGTCCATCATATCTGTAGCTGGATATTCATCATTAAGGGTGGATGACAGTTTTTCTGTTCGATGGAAGTGCCAACTTTTCACGCATTGCTCATCTCCCTGACGGCAAAGTTCAATATAGGTTTCGTGGGGATCAGCATACTGCACGGAAAAGTGAACGGTTCTGGTGGGTGCAGCGGATGGCACGATTAGAATATTCTCTTCTCCGGAGAAAGCCATCTGGGGTTCTTCGATGAAGAAATCAGCACTCGCTTCTGGTTCCACACTTTCGCCACCCGTGCGCGATGCAATCTCCAAGGGGATGAATTCGTCGGGTAGCCGTTCCTCCACAATTTCAGCCAAATCGATGGCAAGATCAAAGGTAGGTGGATACGAGTCGTAATAGCCCCCGCCTGGACCGATGTAAACCAGTGCATTGGCTTTGGTAAAAACCAGGGAGCGATAATCGAAGATCGTGTTTGTGCTTTTTGACCAGACGCCGATATCGGTAGGCTCATCGAAACCGACATCATTCATGGTCGTGAAGGCATTCGCATCTCCGGGGGTAAACAGCCTGGGTGCAAACAAAATAAAAATCCTGACTGAGCGGACATTGGGGTCTGTGCCACATCTAAATCCTGTATAACTCAGAATTCCCTGGGCAACCGGGCGCGTGATAATTGGGCCTTGCTGCCATTCACATAGGGGCAGCAGATCGTCGGCGGTCAACAGATAATCGCTGAGATGCGGATACGATGGCGCGGTTGCGCCCAAAGGACGAACGTCGGTTGGGTTGGTTGCTGGTATTCCCGAGGCTTTAACTTTGCCCCCAAAGGCCCAGCTCAAACACACAAATAACAAAATCGCGGCAAATTTTTTCATCAGTTATCCTCCTCGATCAGGAAAAACTCAATCTCGTCAACAAAGCGATCTTCCACAAATGCTCTGAGGGTATAAGAACCCGTGGGCAATATGGGTATATCTCCGGCTTCCCCTGGGGAAATGTTCATTCTCCCGGGGCCAATACCCACACTCTGTATTGAAGTTCCCTCCCAGGCGTAAATATATCGCTGTCCTTCTTGCCAGTAAAGCCCTACTTCCAACGATGAAACCCAGTCGCCCAGGAACCAGGCAGCCCCCAGGTAATTCTGGTCGCTCACACTGGCGCTGACCGGGTCGTATCCATATAGTTCTACACTATTTTCCATGCCCTCGTTGATCCCCAATTGAAGATCGTGCAAGGGCGATTCTCCCTGATGTCCCCCATCGAAGACGGGGGGCAAAACGATAGCTTGCGGCGGCTCGATCGTTTCAGGCAAACGCGCATAAATATTTTGCGCCATTTCTGCCATATTCGTAACGCTGCAATAGCTATGATAACCCGTGAAGATACTATTGCAATACAGATCAATCATTAGATTGCCTTTGGCAAAAATATAGCGGTCGAAAGGCCCCCGGCGAAAGGCGATTGAAGCATCCCCCACTGCGGGGGCATCACGGTGAAGGCTGTCGCGTGAATTAATCTGAAGTGCTTCACGCATCGATTCGTCTGTGAAGTTTTCTTCCACAATGGTCAGCTTATTGACTATCCACAGGCCCCCGCCGCTGCGTGTTGGCCCCTGTACAAAG
>JABGRQ010000142.1 GCA_018648225.1 Chloroflexota bacterium | reverse complement strand
CAAATTCGCCACGACTGACCGCTCTTTACTTGAAAATGAACATAATCGTCAAGACCACGGCGGGATGCATCCTGCATTTCGCCAGGTTTCATCCGGGTCTTTACGAGTTCGAGAACCTAAACGGTATACTATCAATGCCCCCAAGAATGGCATCTCTGGTAAGTGAAATCCCAACAAACAAAGAGGTAATGATCTCATGCCCCTCCATCCCCTGAAAACCACAATTCATATCCGAAACAATTACATCAAATATCTTAAAACCATCAAGCCTTTCCAGGATGAATGGCTGAGAAAAGAGTTTGCCCGCGCCATTAAAGAACCGGAGATGCTGGTCAAAGGGCCGCTGGTTGAGATTTCACCGCCATTTGAAACAGAAGTCGGCATTCGAGGCCTAGTCGAAGAAGGTGTGCTTTCGCCCCTATTTCAGCAGCTTTGTACCCTCGATCATTTACCTTATGAACGCCCTTTATACCAGCATCAAATTACTGCTGTGCGCAAGCTGGTTTCAGGAAGAAACGTAGTGGTATCTACAGGGACAGGCTCAGGAAAAACAGAGACCTTCCTGCTTCCCATCCTGAATTACCTGCTACGAGAGAAAGAACAAGGCACACTCGACAAACCCGGCGTACGTGCCCTGTTACTCTACCCGATGAACGCCCTCGCCAACGACCAGGTCAAACGTCTGCGAGGCTTGCTGGCGAAGTATCCGCATATCACCTTTGGACGCTACGTAGGCGAAACCAAACATACTAAAGGTAAAGCAGAAGATTATTTCGAGAAAAACTATCCTGGTGAGCCGCGTGTAAAAAATGAACTTCTCAGCCGTGCAGAGATGCAGGAAACCCCGCCCCATATTTTGCTGACGAACTACGCCATGCTCGAATACTTGCTCCTGCGTCCCAAGGACTCTAAATTGTTTGACGGCGCCACCGGTCAGCATTGGAAATTCATCGTTTTGGATGAAGCTCATGTCTATAATGGCGCCAATGCAACTGAAATTGCCATGCTGCTACGGCGCGTGCAGGATCGGGTTGTGCAAAGCGAGCTGGGGCGGTTACAGGTTGTCGCTACCAGCGCCACCCTAGGAGGCGGCAAAGATGACTTCCCTGCCGTGGTTGATTTTGCCAGCAATTTATTTAGCCACTCTTTTGAGTGGGTGGAGGATGATCCCACCCGGCAAGATGTGGTTGAAGCAGTACGCGTGGACGCAGGAACTTTGGGGGACACTTGGGGCAATGGCTCCCCCGCTCTTTACCGCGGATTGCACAAACTGGCTGAGAACCAACAGAATAGAGAAAGCGATCTCTTGCCACAAGCATTGTTGGCTCGTCTTACCAAGATCGCGTTATCCCATAAAATTCCTAGAGATGTCGTTGAGGAAGCTGCGCAATCCGCTCGCCAGGATCCCAACCGGGCTATGGCGCGCTTTTTGTACCGCTTGCTACGCGGAGACGAAAATATCCGTCATATCCAAGGGAAGTTACAGAGCAATCCCGAGTTCCTGAAAGAAATTTCCCCAGAGATATTCCCTGACGCGGATGATTCTGAGCAGGCACTGATTGATCTAGTGGCGCTGGCAATCCTGGCGCGTCCTAACAAAAACGATATGCCCCTGCTACCGGCGCGCTATCATGTTTTTGCCCGCGCTCTGGAAGGTGCCTTTGTCTGCTTGAATCGTGCAGCACATTCAGAGAACACTCCCAGCCTATTTTTGCACCGTCACAAATTCTGCCCTGAGTGCAAGAGCCGTGTCTTCGAACTTGCGAACTGCACCCGCTGCGGCACTGCTTACCTGATCGGAGACGAAGAGTATGGCGAGAACCTAAACGAAGCCCCTGGCGAACACTTCAAGATCGAAGACCGCCGCACGTATCTCACCCAGAACAGCGCTGTGTATCTTTCCTTGCAAGCCAAACAGATGTCGTACTATGTGATCGAAACTGAACTATCCGTTCCAGATGATGATGAATTGGTTGCATCGGACGAGGAAATTGACGATAGTGTACAAGACGACACCGAACTAGAAGAGTTTTTGCTATGCCCACAGTGTGGGCAAATACGCTCGGCTTTTATAGCTCAAAAATGTGGCTGCAAAATGGCCCCCATCAAACTCAGTAAAGTAGATATTGGGCGAAAACGCACTTTGCGCCGGTGCGTAAGTTGCTCTACACGTTCCAGCGGAGGAGTGGTGTACCGTTTCCTGACGGGGCAAGACGCACCGGTGAGTGTCCTGGCGAGTGCTTTATATCAGTGCTTGCCACCAGCAAAAGATGATGAATCTGCCAGATATCCTGGTGAAGGTCGCAAACTCTTGAATTTCACGGACAGTCGGCAAAAGGCCGCTTTTTTTGCTCCCTATTTTGAACGCGTTCATCAGCGAAATATGCGCCGCCGGTTAATTATGAAAACCGTTCTGGAATCTCCGGATACCGCCCGCGGCGACCTACGGCTGAGAGATTTGCTGCCCCGAGTGCTAAATCAGGCTGTCCAGACCGGTGTTTTTGACCAAGAACAAAGCCGGGATGAGCGTGAACGCACCATCGCCATCTGGCTGATGCAAGAATTTTCTCCCCTAGATCAGCGTATCAGCTTGGAAGGGCTGGGATTGCTTCGCTTCCGACTCGTTCACCCCCGAAACTGGTCTCCCCCTGATCTCTTAACCGCCGCTCCCTGGAACCTCACCTCAGACCAAGCCTTTGACTTGATCACCCTATTGCTGAATACTTTGCGGCGTCAAGGCGCAATCACTTATCTGTTACGAGAAAAAGTGGACCTGGTGCAAGATGACGCTTTCGCTCCCCGCCAGAAGGCTTTTTATTTTCGTGAATCCGAAAGCCATCCAAAGAAAGGAATATTTGGATGGATGCCTGCTGAGCAGCATAGCAACGCCCGTCTGGACTTACTCAAGCGGTATCTGGCTCGACAGGAAATGCCGGTACGCGAAATCCAGACACTGGCTTTGAGAACCCTGCGTGAAATATGGCTTTACCTTTCTGGCCCTGGAAGCCCCTGGGAAACTCACTTACCGCGCGAATCCCATCGAGGGCACGGCTACCTGTATCAGATTGCCCACAAGATGTGGGAAGTCATTCCTTCGATAGACGGAGACGTAAGGGGTTGGTATATTTGTAATCGCTGTCATAATATTTCGCCAATTTCTTTGGGCAGTATTTGTACTACATACAGTTGCAGCGGTTCTCTTGAACCCCTTGATCAGCATAAAGATATTCTGGATATGAACCTGTACCGCGATATTTACCTGCATGGTGATCCTATTCCCATGCGCGCAGAGGAACACACTGCCCAATGGACTCCGCAGGCCGCAGCAGATGTGCAGAACAGGTTTATTCGTGGGGAAATCAATGCCCTCAGTTGTTCCACTACATTTGAATTGGGGGTGGATGTGGGCGATTTGCAAGCCGTTGTTATGCGCAATGTACCGCCCACTACAGCGAACTATGTGCAACGCGCCGGGCGTGCTGGACGCCGCACAGATTCAGCTGCTTTTGCTCTGACCTTTGCTCAACGGCGCTCTCACGACTTGAACTATTACAACCATCCAAAAAGCATGGTGAAAGGAGAGATCAAACCACCCGTTACAGTACTCACGAACGAGAAAATTATCCGCCGACACCTGCATTCAATCGTATTTGGGGCCTTTTTCCGTTGGGCTGTTGAAAAGCATAAACAGACGTACAAGACTATCGGCGAGTTTTTTGCCCCTGAAGGAGGGACATCCGCACCGGAGTTATTAGCCGAATTTCTCGAGACCAAACCCCCAACCTTACAACAGGCTCTCCAGCGTGTGGTGCCAAAAGATTTGCACAAAATCATCGGTATAGATGTGTGGCTGTGGAAGTCCGCGCTATTCAATGCAGATGAAAAAGGGACACTGGATAAAGCTCGCTTGACCCTCACATCTGAATTGGAAGAATTTGCCCAATTGGAAGATGAAGCCGCAGGAAAACGAAAATACAAACAGGCCGGGTATTTTGCTAGCGTTCAAAAACAGATTCGGGGTCGTCAGTTAATAGGTTTCCTGGCCACTTACAACGTTTTGCCCAAGTATGGTTTTCCAACTGATGTGGTTGAACTAAAAACGGATCATCTCACGATCCGGAACGCTAATCGGATTGAACTGAATCGGGATCTGCGCATGGCAATTTCCGAGTTTGCACCGGGTAGCGAAGTGGTGGCTGCCAAAGTCGTCTGGCGAAGTCAGGGGATACGAAAATTGCCCAATCGCGCCTGGGAGCCTTTTAAATATGTGGTGTGTGGCGAATGTCATCGTTTTCACTACGCCATCAGCGAACCGCCCACGCTATGCCAGGGCTGCGGCAATTTGCTATCCGATCACCCGGAAATGCGCGGGAATTTCATTGTCCCCGAACATGGTTTTATTGCTGGCAATAAAACCCGTTCCCCGGGAGAAACTCCGCCTGAACGTATTTATGCCAGCCGGGTCTTTTTCGCTGATTACCGCTTACCTGACTCCGATGAATTAATAGACGAGTCAGAAGAATTGGATCAGCGTGTATCTTCCAGCAACGTTCAAGTGTACAAGCGATATTCTCGCCACGGGTGGCTGGCGGTTGTCAACAATGGATGGGGGCGCGGCTTCCGCATTTGTGGCTTTTGCGGGTATGCTGAACCGATTCCGCTAACCTCAACGCGCATGAAAGGTACTCACAATAATCCACTCAATGGCGAAAGCTGTAAAGGGGCATTCCATACTTATCATCTGGGTCACCGGTTCATGACAGATGTGTTGGAACTTCGGACAACGCTACCCGCCTCGGGTAAAACACATACCTATTCTTTGTTGTATGCCCTGCTGGATGGGGCTAGCGAAGCGCTAGGGATCAGCCGAAACGATATAGAGGGTACAGTTTATCCAAGAGGACAATCGCCGTCGTTAGTGCTGTATGATAATGTTCCTGGTGGAGCCGGACATGTCTTACGAATTTATGAGAACTTGCGCCCAGCCTTTGAAGCCGCGCACAACCGTCTTGATCAATGTGAATGTGGTGAGGAAACCAGTTGTTACAATTGTTTGCGGAATTACCGCAATCAATATTTCCACGATGAGTTACAGCGCGGCTCTGCACTGCGTAGCCTGAGAATATTATTGGGAGAACATTGATTATAAGCAAATTCCCATTTGAGGGTCATCGAGAAATTCCCCAACTGTATTTGCACGTTGATCAGATACAGGATTTATCAGCACCCAGAGATGGTGTTGAGAAATTCACCGTTAGCGCGGCGATTTCCTTCGTGGGAGAATTTGAGCAACGTCAGGGTATTTATGCTACCTACGCTACTTTCGATCCATCCAGCCGGGATGGCCTGGCGCGTTCTGTGCGATGGTTAAAGCAATTCTATGTGATCGAACAACATAAAGGGATCATCGTTATCGATTTCGATGAAATCCAACCGCGCTTTGCCGGTGCTGTATTTGGTCTGCCTGATCTGATGGCGGGCAAACTGAACCCGGAAAAAGCCAGGGCGTTTCTACAAAGCCAGGGTTTGGGGGATAATGCTGGACGTACATTCTTCATGGTCTACAAAGAGATCAATACCCAAGGTGGGGCATACATCGAAGGTGATGTGGATACGGGCGGCGGCGATTTTATTGGGCGGGATCAAGTTATACGAGGTGAAAAATAAAATAAAAGCCGTCGTCGCAGACGCCCATTCAGCCATAAAAAACTGCCAAACCAACAGGCCTATAGGAGAAATACAAACATGACCAGCGGACACGCCTCCGTAAAAGTTGCTGTAGTACAAGCAGCCCCTATTCTGTTTGAGCGAGAAGCCACAGTTACAAAAACTTGTCAGTTCATTCGTGAAGCCGCGTCACAGGGCACTAAATTCGTGCTTTTTCCAGAAGCATTGATTCCCGCATATCCGCGTGGATTGAGTTTTGGAATGGTCGTTGGCAGTCGAAAGCCAGAAGGCCGATACTTGTGGCAAACATACTGGGATAATGCCGTTGAAATCCCCAGCCCAGCTACAGATGCTTTGGGATCAGCAGTTCGTGAAGCCGGAGTATACATGGCAATCGGCGTTATTGAGCGAGATACCCAATTTGGAGGCGGAACACTCTATTGCACGTTGCTTTATTTTGGCCCTGATGGAAAAATCATCGGTAAGCATCGAAAGCTAAAACCCACCGGTGCTGAACGGTTGATATGGGGTGAAGGGGATGGTAGTACGTTATCTGTGCTATCAACAGGAATCGGGAAAATTGGCGGGTTGATATGCTGGGAAAATTATATGCCCATGGCGCGCATGACCTTGTATAGCAAAGGGGTGGAAATATATCTGGCCCCAACCGCGGATTCGCGTGAGACATGGCAAGCCACGCTGCGTCACATTGCCTGTGAGGGGCGCTGCTTTGTCCTGGGCTGCAATCAGTATGTGACAAAAGCTATGTATCCAACCGACTTGCGGGATCATTCAGAACTGTCCGCTCAACCCGAAGTCATGTGCCGTGGCGGCAGCGTTATCGTTTCGCCACTTGGCGAAATCATCGCTGGCCCGCTATATGATCAGGAAGGTATTTTGTATGCCGATCTGGACATGGGGGAAATCGTGAGAGCCAAACTTGATTTTGATGTGGTCGGACATTATTCCCGGCCTGATATATTTCAACTGAAAGTGAATGAGCAAGTGCTGGAACCCGTGCATGCAAAAAACGCCTAGATTAACTATCGTTCATTGTGACGGATTTCAAAATAACAGTTTCTGTGATTGAAGTTTAGAGCAGCAACAAAAATAATCAGCAAAGACAAGGAGAAATTTAACGTGACTAACGAAACAATGGTATCTTCCTTTGAGGTGCATGACAAAGACGTTTTAGCCAAAGCCAGAGCCATCATGAACAGCACCGAATCGCCCAAAGCCTGGGCAGATGCGGTGGTTGAAGTTGTCAAGCGAAATGAAGAGTGGCGCGGCAAGCGCTGCCTCAACCTGCTGGCTCCAGAAGCCCCCACCAGCCCAACGGTTCGAGCCTTACTCTCATCCGAGATTGGCACGCGTGCAGCGGAGGGTCATATTGGCCGAGTCAATCGTTGGTTTGCAGGTACGCAGTATATTGATGAAGTCGAAGCCTTGTGTGTGGAATTACTGAAGACAGCCTTCCGCTGTCGCTATGCCGACCATCGCCTGATGGGGAGTATGCTGGGTAATTTGGCGGTATATCACGCTTTGGCTCAACCAGGCGATACCGTAATGACAGCATCTCAGCCCTTTGGTGGTCATTCCAGCAACCGTCAGGATGGCCCAGCCGGTACACGCGGTCTGAAGATTGTGGATGTGCCCTATGATCCGGAAAAATTGGAAGTGGATTTAGATGCCTTCGCAAAGCTAGCGCGCAAGGTGCAACCCAAACTGGTGGTTATGGGGATGTCGATGACGCTCTTCCCGCTGCCTGTACGTGAAATGAGCGATGTGATCGCTGAATGGGGTGGCATGTTTGTTTATGATGGGGCACATCAGGCCGGACTGATTGCTGGGGGGCAGTTTCAGGATCCACTGACGGAAGGGGCGGGGATCTTGACCGGTTCAGCAGGAAAAACATTTAGCGGCCGTAAAAGCGATAATCGTTCACGCTTTGCTTTTGACGCCCTGTGATGCGAAGCGTTAGGAAAAAATCCTTGCGATAAGCAAGGATTTTTTGATTCATATAAAAATGTGTGCAAGTATGCTATAACGGGCGTGTGAAAGGAAGATTGGTTTTTAAGAAATTCTACATATTCGAGAACTTCTTGATGTATACTGTTACTGAATGTAAGTTTATTGGATATGGCTCAGTTTAAGCCAAAAACACCTTTACAAATTAGCGTCACATGCTGTTGGTATCACGAATGCTTACGAATGACACATTCGTGTCATTCGGCCAATTCGTGCATATTCGTGTTTTCTCCTGATGCTGATTTGTAAAGCTAGATTCTCATATATTGAACCATGCCGTTTATTGGTTATGAGGAATTCCCAAATAAAGATAGGAGGATGCTATGAAAGTTAACTCAAAGAGACTCACCAATATTCTGCGAATTATTTTTGTATCCTTTGTAATCCTGGCCTGTAATTTACCTGCGGTAGCTTCAAGCCCTGTCGAAGTCACCGAGCAAATTGCCGAAGAAATTCCACAAGAAACGGATCAATCCTATTGGATCATCGCCATTGGGGGCGAAGGCCGCGATTACGCGCCATCTTTTCATGAAACCGAGGATGGAGTTGTTGTTGTAGGTATGACCAGTTCTTATGGATTTGGCGATGGTGGCGGCAACCGGGATGGCTCACATGATTTTTTGGTCATCAAGCTCGATAAAGATGGCTATCTCTTGTGGAGCAGAGTGATAGGCGGTCCGCGAGATGAGCGCGGCAGCTATTCTGTCAGCCCAACATCTGACGGCGGGTTCTTGCTCACCGGCACGACGCTGTCCTTTGGGGCTGGGAAGACAGATATGTTCATCGTCAAACTTGATGCTAACGGTGATCTAGACTGGAGCCAGGCTATCGGCGGGGCAGGGGCCGAAGGTGGGATGACAACTTTGGAAATTGATGATGGCTATATCGCCATGGGTAGTACGGATTCCTTTGGGGCTGGTAAAAAGGATCTGCTGGTTGTCAAGCTGAAATCCGATGGCACTTTGGATTGGGCCAAGACGTACGGTGGCATTGAAGATGATGTCGGCAGCGGAATTGTCCAAGTGGAGGGGGGCTATGTGATTGGGGGGACGATCTGGTCCTTTGGGGCTGGGGATGCGAACGCGGACGCCGGGCTGATCAAGATTGATCCTCAGGGAAATGTCATCTGGGCCAAGACGATTGGTGGCAGCGCCGGGGAGGGGATCAACTGGGATGGGGTGCGCGTGACCCGTGATGGCGGATTTGCCTTTGGGGATCGGACGGGATCCTTCGGGGCCAAAGGGGGTGGGGCGCTGTTTGGGATCAAGCTCAATTCCCAGGGCGATCTTGTGTGGAGCACGATGGTGGATGGTCCTGGCGAGGATGTCGGCTGGACGATGAACGAAACGGATGATGGTTTCATCGCTGGCGGTAAATTGACTCTCCCAGAGCATGGGGGAGATGTTTTGATTGTCAAATTCGACAAGGATGGTAATTATTTGTGGTCGCGGATTTTCGGCGAAGCCGGGCTGGACGAAATCGAAGAGATCAAACCAACGGAGGGCGGTTATATCATGGCCGGTGTGACCAGGATGATCGACCCCGCCGGGGATTTCTTGGTGGCCAAAGTGAATACTGAAGGTTTTGTAGGCGGGGATGTTGACCCGATAGAATCCCTCGACCCGCGTTCGGTTGTCTCGATCACACCGCAGGTGCAGCCAATTTCGCCAAAAGTGACCGATGTGTCAGCGATGATCTCGGTTGAAGGCGTTTCACCGACAATTGTTAGCCCTGAAATTCAGATCACCGAAATACACAGAAATGAGTAAAGCGGCAACCCCATTATTTTCGGACCTTTCCGCGCCAGTGCGTGAGTCATGATATGGTAAAATCGCTTTACGAATTCTGATCGATAAGGAGATGTAAAGCGCATGGACGCAGTAACGATTTCATCTAAATATCAGGTTGTGATACCTCGGCCCATTCGCGAACAATTCAAACTCAAGCCGGGGCAGAAAATCATGTTTATTCCCTACAATGACACACTCCGCGTGGCTATTGTTCCGCCGATTGCAGAAGCTGAAGGGATGTTCAAAGGTATTGATACTGATCCCCAACGCGAAAAGGTAGACCGGGAGATATGAATGTAGTCGATTCTTCGGGTTGGCTAGAATATCTGGCTGGGGAACGGAATAAGGATTTCTTTGCCCCGCCCATTCGCGATGTTGGGAAGTTGATTGTGCCGACGATTTGCATGTATGAGGTATTCAAACGGTTTCTCAATCAACGAAATGAAGAAGATGCACTGATGGCAATAGGGATCATGTCGCTTGGAAATGCAGTCCAATTGACTCGCGAGATCGCAATTGATGCAGCACAAATCTCTGCAGAAACAAAATTGGCGATGACTGATAGCATCATTTTGGCCACAGTACGCGCCCACACAGCCATGTTATGGACTCAGGACAAGGATTTCGAAGGTATGGAGGGGGTACGCTATGTGGAGAAAGTGGGATAGATAGTTCTTGGTGCTAAACACTTTGCTCTAGCAGACGTCCTCGTCTGCGGGGACGCCGACTTGAGCAAAAGTATGGCAAAATCAGCTAAGTCGCTGTCACAACCCCCGCCAGGATTCGGGTCGGAGCGCACCTTTTCCCTGTGCCAGCGAGGCGTCCAGGGTTTGCAGCAGGCGTTTTTTATCTTGGGGCAGGGTTCCCTTAAGGGGCAAGTAATTGGATGCGTGATTGGTGCGGAATACACATTGAGTGAGACCGTCTGTGTGCCCGATAACCTGGCGCAGTTCCGCTAACATTTCTTCTGGTTCCAACAATTGAAATTCCCCCGACTGCCATTGACTGTGAAGTTTTGTGCCCGGGACGAGCATCAGGGTCAGCATGGAGAAGTAATCGGGGTCCATTTGGCTGACAATCTGGCCGGTCTGCTCCGCATGGTGTTCGGATAGCTCAGGGCCGCCGATGCCCAGGATGCCGATGATCGAAACGAGAAGTCCGGCGCGCTTGGCTTTACGAACTGCGGAGACCATCTCAGCGGCGGTTGCGCCCTTGTCGATGCGCGATAAAATCTCGTCGTTCCCGCTCTCCAGGCCGAGATAGACAATCCCTAACCCCTGCTGAACCAGTATTTCAAGTTCTGCCTGGCTCTTGCCTAAGAGGTTTTTGGCGTTGGCGTAAGCCCCCACGCGTTCAAGCTTGGGAAGGGCTGCCTGGAGTGCAGCGAGGATTTGCGTAAGGCGGCGGTTGCTCAATGCCAGGGCGTCCCCATCGGCCAGGATCTAAATCGCAAACTACCCCATTATCTCAAGATCCTTCCCAAATTATAACTATCACTCATCCATACCATCCACGGTGCGGTCAGCAGGTTGAAATCATCCGCAAATATCGTGGTGAAGATCCGGACATCATTGTTCAGACCGGTGATGGTCTTCGTGTCGTGGTCGCTATGAGTTGGACCGACTACGCCGTTCCATTAGACAGCGAGGCATTGTCGTATTCACCACCACACCTACTAGATTTCTTTGGTCTGCTCCGAGCCACCAAACTCATTGAGCATCTACGCCAAGAGGAGCGATTTCCTCAAGGGGGAACAGGAGAAGAGGCTTGCCATCCCGGTGACCAAGGCTATGATCAAGACAATCAAATAGCCAAGGCATCATAGGAGGTGAAGTCATGTCTCGTCCATCCCTAACCGATCATCATGAGTCCCTTACCAAGGTTTGGGTACAGCTGGCCGCTGACCGTCAGACGCAAGTCATTCGTCTCATGGCCCAGATGGTGTTCAAGTTGATCGTTCAACAAATCGATGCATCCGGGAAGGAGGTCACCTATGCTATCCCCTCACTACGCACAAAAAATCCTACCTGAACACCTGGAACGCCAAGCCTTGATTTACGTTCGCCAGTCAACTCTGGCGCAGGTTACACGGAATATTGGCAGCAAGGCTCGCCAATATGATCTCGTTCAGCGGGCCCTCGACTTGGGTTGGTTGCGAGAGCAGATAGTGGTTGTCGATCAGGATCAGGGTCTCTCAGGAGCCTCCGCTGCTGGTCGGGATGGCTTCCAGCATCTGGTTGCTGAAGTCGGACTGGGTCATGCCGGGGCCGTTTTCAGCCTGGAAGCTTCTCGGCTGGCGCGCTCTTGTAGTGATTGGTATCGTCTCCTTGAGATTAGTGCCCTGACAAACACTCTGGTTGTTGATGAAGAAGGGATATATGATCCCAGCCAGTACAATGACCGCTTGCTGTTAGGGTTCAAGGGCACGATGAGCGAAGCGGAGCTGCATTGGTTGCGCAGTCGGCTCTTGGGTGGTAAGTTGAAAAAAGCCCAGCAAGGCCAACTGCGCTTACCCTTGCCGACCGGGCTGGTCTACGATACCACCGGCAAGGTGATCTTTGACCCTGATGAACAAGTTCAACAAGCCATACAGCTTGTTTTTGATTCATTTGATGAACTTCAGTCTGCCATGTCTGTGATCAGGTACTTCAAGACCCATAGCCTGCTCTTTCCAACGCGTCTTCGGGGAGGCAGCCGCAAGGACGAACTGATCTGGAAGCCCTTAGGTCAGCGCCGAGTTTTGAGTGTACTGCACAACCCAACTTATGCAGGTGCGTATGCCTACGGCCGATCACAGTCGCGCCTCCAGACCTTGCCGGGTGAAACCAGACCGGTTGAGAAGCGCACTCGTCACCCCAATCCGGATGACTGGCGTATCCTTCTACTGGACGTTCATCCTGGCTACATCACCTGGGACCAGTATCTACGCAATCGGCAACGTCTCGACGACAACCGCACCTTTCGAAGCGAAGATCGCCGGGGAGCCGTGCGGGAAGGAACAGCTTTGCTGCAAGGCATTGTCTTGTGTGGGCGCTGTGGCAGAAGAATGACAATCCGCTATCTTGATAACGGCGTCACTCCCGTTTACAAATGTCAGCAAGCCTATCATCAGTTTGCTGAACCAACTTGTCAAATCATCCGCGGCGATGGTGTGGATGCTGGTGTGACGCAGCTCTTCCTGGAAGCTATGCGTTCTGCCCAGTTGACCGTATCCATAGCTGCCCTAGAGCAAATCGAAGTCCGTACCAAGCAAATTGACCACCAGTGGCAACTGCGCATCGAACGTGCTCGCTATGATGCCGAACTTGCAAAAAGACGCTTTTGCGCCATTGACCCCGAGAACCGTCTCGTGGCCCGCAATCTGGAACGGGACTGGAACGAGAGACTGGTCGAGATTGAACGCCTGGAGCGCGAATATACATCCTTACCCAGACCATCAACTCTGGTCGCTAGTCCCGAAGAGCGACAGCGCATTCTTGCCCTGGCTCAGGATCTTTCAACAGTCTGGCATGCTGCTACCACAACGTATGCTGAACGCAAGCAACTTTTACGTTTCTTGATCAAAGATGTTACTCTCACAAAACAAGAAAACACCATCCACGCTGGTATCCGCTGGCAAACAGGAGCCTTATCTGAACTCGATATCGCCCGCCCGAAAAACATCTTTGAAATTCAGCGCACTTCTTCTGCCGCCATTGACCGCATTCGTGAATTGGCTCCCATCCACACTGATCGCCAGATTGCCACGCTGCTCAACCAGGAAGGTATCACCACTGGTGTCGGTCAGCCCTTCACCGGCGTAAAGGTACGTTGGGTGCGTCACCGTTATGACATTCCAACTGATTGTCCAGATGCGCCCTCTGCCTGCCCCAGTGGGCAACGAGGAGACGGACGCTATTCTACCCAGGCAGCAGTCGAGTTGTTGAACGTCAGCGATTCCACCATTGGTAATTGGTGTAAGTCCGGTCGTTTGGGCAGCATTCAAACGGTTCCTGGTGGGCCCAGATGGATCAAGTTGACGCCAGAGATCATTGCCAAATTGCGCAAGCCAGTACGACGATCTCGATTACTCCAGTCACCAAACCAATCGGCTGATGATATACTGAAGAGACCAGATAACCTGGTATCCTCTCAATAGAATTCCAGAGCCCGTCGCAGGAGGTGCAGTGTGAACATCACGTCAGTGGCGGACGCGGTTATTTACCACCACTGGGTTGGGCGTTTCTAACAATGGCT
>JABGRQ010000141.1 GCA_018648225.1 Chloroflexota bacterium | reverse complement strand
GAACCCTTCTTTTTACCCATTGCTTTTTGCCGTGACACCTGTACAGTTACGAAAATTATTCATATAACGAGGCAAATTATGACAGACTACTCAAATATCGGTATCGGTCTTGCTTTTGTAGCAGGCCTGGCATCTTTCTTATCCCCCTGCGTGTTTTCGCTGGTTCCGGCCTATATTGGCTATCTGGGCGGGCGTTCAGCCGCCGCTGCTCAGGATGGCAAAGAAAATCGCTGGTTGACCTTTTCACACGGTCTGGCCTTCGTATTAGGCTTCAGTATTGTATTCATTCTTCTCGGCGTTGCCACCTCTGCGTTGGGCGGCCTGCTCTATGATGTACGCACCTGGCTCGCCAAAATCGGCGGTCTTGTGGTGATTGTCTTCGGCCTGCACATGACGCGCATCATCCGCATCCCCTTCCTGGAGTATGATCTGCGTCCCCAGAGTCAGCCCGACCGCCAGCGCGGCTATTTTTCATCGGCGCTGATGGGCGTTTTCTTCTCAGCGGGCTGGTCGCCGTGCGTTGGCCCAGTTCTGGGTGCTATTCTCACCCTTTCGCTCAGTGGCGGCTCCATTATTCAGGGTGTCTGGTTGCTCACGGCCTATTCCGCCGGGCTGGCAATCCCCTTCCTTATCGCTGCATTGGGCGTTGGTTGGGTTGCCACGGTGCTGCACCGCTATGGTAAAGTGATGCATTATGCTGAAATTGTCATGGGTGTGTTGCTCATCATCGTCGGCGTGATGCTTTTCCTGGGAACTTTTGAGCAACTGGCTCGTTTCGGCGTCTTTATTGATTTTGGTTTATAAAGGACACGTATGCGCAACGCTTTAACGCTGATTGCCGGTTTGATCGTTGGGGTTGGAATCGGCTTGTTGGTAATAGGATTATTCACTGATGAGGATTCCCCTCGGGTGAGCGAAAGTCTCGACCAATCAGCATCCGCCTTGACCCTGGCCGTGGATACTCCTGCCCCGGACTTTGAGCTGGTTGCCCTCACCGGGGAGTCAATCCGGCTCGAAGATTTGCGCGGTCAACCCGTCCTAATCAATTTCTGGGCTACCTGGTGCGCGCCCTGCAAGCTGGAAATGCCCGCCTTTCAGGATCGCTACGAACAGTACGCTGGAGACTTGCGCATCTTGGCCGTGAATTTCGACGAGCCGCGTGCAGATGTACAGGCCTTTGCCGATGATCTCAGCCTGACTTTTGACGTGCTGCTGGATCCCGGCGGCGAAGTTCAGCGGCTGTATCAGGTGCGCGGCTACCCCACGACCGTGCTGGTGGATGCCGATGGCGTGGTACGCGTGCTGCATATTGGCCTGATGACAGAAAACCAATTGGATCAGTATTTATCGGAACTCGGTTTATGACTCTCAATATAACCCTGTATAGCCGTGACGGCTGCCACCTGTGCGAGCAGGCCGAAGACGATCTGCGCGCCCTGCAAACTCAATACCCGCATAAATTAGCCATCCTCGACCTGGATGAAAATCCTGAGCTGGAAGCGACCTACGGTTTCGAAATTCCCGTGATCGAAGTTGGCCCCTTCACGCTCAAGGCCCCCTTTGATCAAAAGACTCTCGCGGTAACTCTGGCCGCGGCCCAGGAGCGGCAAGCATACTACCAATCCAGCGGAGATGCGGCTTATAAAAAGCGCCGTGCCCGCGGTAGCCAAATCTCGAAAGCCGACAGGTTTGCAGCCTGGTTTTCGCGCCGCTATATGCTAGTATTCAACCTGTTTATCTTTATCTACGTTGGCCTGCCCGTGCTGGCGCCGGTGCTGCTCAACGCGGGTGTCGAAACGCCTGCCAATGCGATCTATCGCCTGTATGGCGGCCTGTGCCATCAACTTTCCTATCGCTCAATCTTTCTGTATGGTGACCAATGGGTATATCCACGTGCCGCTGCCGGGCTGGATCAGTACACAACTTTCCATAACGCCACCGGACTCGATGAATTGGGTTTGCTTGAAGCGCGCGCCTACCAGGGCGAAGAGGGCGTGGGCTTTAAAATGGCTTTATGTCAGCGCGATATGGCGATCTATGCGGTCATGCTGGTATTTGGCCTGACTTTCTCACTCACTGGTAGAAGATGGAAGCCCTTGCCGCTGTGGGCCTGGCTATTATTTGGCCTGGTTCCCATCGGGCTTGATGGCGGTACGCAATTGGTCAGCATGGTCTTGAATTCCATGCAGGGTTCATTATGGCAAACTTTGGCGGCTGCTTTTCCGCTGCGTGAGAGTACGCCGTTTTTGCGCATTCTCACCGGTGGCTTATTTGGCCTCACCACCGCCTGGTTTGGCTACCCGTTGGTTGAAGAATCGATGGGTGAAACCCGCGTCCTGCTGGCGAAGAAATTCGCCCATCTTGCTGAAAAATAAACTTCAATTTCCAATAAGAAAAAATCCGCGAAAATCTGTATGGGTCAATAGTAACTTGAACAGCGAAACCATCGTGGTCATTCCGAGCGCAGCGAGGAATCCCTCTGAAGCGGGTTGATTCATTACTTGCATAGGCGCTTTTCAACATTCCGGCTAAGGGATTCTTCACTCCGCTGCGCTCCGTTCAGAATGACGCGTGCTCAAGCTTTTTGACAACTACAAAATTCGCGAAAATCAGCCTAATCCGCGTCATTCGTGTCCCATTTCTGTGCCGTAGGGTGCAATTGGATAGTAGAAAAAGTTACAAATGCCCTTTCACCAAACCAAATCCATTCTGTATTACACTTTTGATATCTTCGATGCTGCTATTACCCAGGCCGTTTTCACGCGTCAGGGTGGCATCAGCCCGATGCCATTCGCTGCCCTCAATATGAGCATTTCAGTGGATGACACCCCAGAGAATGTTGACGAAAACCGGGGGCTGGCTTTTGAAGCGCTGGGGCGCGAACCGGCGTCGCTCTACGATGTCTGGCAGGTACACGGCACCCATGTTATTTGCGCCGATGCCCCGCGGCGCGAGCCCCCCATCAAGGCAGATGCCATTTTGACGGATAATCCCGCTGTGACGCTGTTCATGCGCTTTGCCGATTGCGTGCCAATTTTGCTGCATGATCCGGCGCGCGGGGTGGTGGGGCTGGTACATGCCGGTTGGCAGGGTACAGTCTCGGGGGCGGTGCGCGCCGCCGTAGAAAAAATGATCGAGCGTTATGGCAGCGCCCCTGCAGATATTCGTGCCGGAATTGGCCCCTCCATCGGCGCGCATCATTACGAAGTCGGCTCCGAAGTTGTGGCGCGTGTCGAGCAAGCCTTTGGTGCGGACGCTGAGTCACTTTTACCGCGGGATGCAGGCGCGGTACAATTTGACCAGTGGCAGGCCAATCGCCTGCTGCTCGAACAAAGCGGCGTTACACAAATTCAGATTTCTGGCCTGTGTACCGCCTGTGATACTGACAACTGGTATTCACATCGCGCCGAAAAAGGCATCACGGGCCGCTTTGGCGCTCTGATTGGTCTGAATGTCTGACGAAAGACAAAACGCAATGCTGCGAAGACGCAAGAGCGCAAAGAGACTGACAATTTATTTTTATAATCCTTTGCGTTAAAAACTACCCTATGCCTGAACTTACTGCTGACAAAATTCGCCAAAATTATCAAACCGTGCTCGAACGAATGACAGTCGCCGCGGCCCGGGCCGGGCGTGATCCGGCTGAAATTCGCTTGCTCACGGTTACCAAAGGCCATTCGGCCGCTGTGATTCGTGCCGCCTACGCAGCGGGCGCACGCGATTTTGGCGAGAATTATGTTCAGGAAGCCCTGTCAAAAATGGTTGAACTTTCGGCGTTGGATGCGCGCTGGCACATGATTGGTCATGTGCAAAGCCGCAAGGCGCGCGATATTTCTCAAAGTTTCTCCTGGATGCACACCCTCGATAGCCTCAAGTTGGCGCAACGCTGCGACCGTTTCGCAGCGGAGAGCGGGCGAAGACTGCCAGTGTTGCTAGAATGCAATGTCAGTGGGGAGGCTTCCAAACACGGCTGGCCGGTCTGGGATGAAAGTTGTTGGCCTGCTTTTGTCGATGAACTGCATCCTGTGCTGGAACTGGAGCACCTTGAATTATATGGACTGATGACCATGCCGCCCTACGATCCCGACCCGGATGCCGCGCGGCCCTACTTCCAACGCCTGCGCCGGTTGCGCGATTTTCTGGCGGGGCAATATCCTCGGCTCAATTGGCATGAACTTTCAATGGGTATGAGCCATGATTTTGAAACTGCTGTTCAGGAAGGCGCGACTATGATTCGGGTTGGCACTGCGATCGTCGGCGCGCGCGATTGAGGTTTGTTATAATCCTCTGAATTGATTCAAGTTTATTTTATTCAATCATCATTTCGGGCCGAAGGTGAGAAATCCCTGAATTCGGTGTGAGGAGTTTTTTGTGGTTTATATTGCTCAAGCAGTAGATTTAATTTTTCGGTTGTTAGGCCTGTTGGTTTTGGTGCATGTAATCCTTTCGTATTTCATGTCCCCCTTTCATCCTGTGCGTCAGCAGCTTGACCGTATTGTGGAGCCGATGCTGGCGCCCATCCGGCGGGTGGTCCCGCATGTGGGAATGATTGACTTTAGTCCCGTGATACTACTGATTTTGTTACAAATCGCTGGTAACATTATTGTGCGTTTGTTGTTAACATTCTAAAGACGTTAGCGAAATATTGGCAGTGATAGCCTGCGGATATTTGATTAAAGGGAGTGGGTATGCCCAATAGAAAATTTCATCTGCACAACGGAAAGAAGGGCGCCGCACTGGGGATTCGAATTGTGCCGCGTGCTAACAAAAATGAGATTGCTGAAATTATGAAAGATGGCACGATTCGCGTGCGCCTGCAAGCAGCCCCACAACAGGATGAAGATATTAATAGCTTGTTGGCCGAATTATTATCATCGGTATTAGATGTCTCGATTGATCAGATTGAAATCATTGCCGGCCAAAGCGGGCGTGATAAATTAATTTCCATCGTGGATATAGATGCTACGAGCGTGCAAAAGAAAATAGCGGCCAGTTTGTAGGCAAGTAATTATTCAGATAAAAAGGCGTGACAGTTTTTGTTGTCACGCCTTTTTATTTTGTCTATCCCAGGCCATATTTCATCAAGGGGGGCAATTCTACGCCAGCCGCGGCGAGATGCCAGAGCATATCGTAGGCTGCTTGCTGGAGATCGGGATCGTTTTCGCTCAGATACGCGTGGTAAATCATCGGGAAGATTTTTTCATAGCCCAGTTGTTGTAGATATTGCAACGCGGCAAGCTGTTCGTCGGGATTGCCTGTAGAGACCGCTTTGAGCAACATTTGCAGGGCCGGTTCGCCCGCGCTGATCCCAGAGCCTTGTTCGGCTGCGAAGGAAATCAACCAGGGCAGCGATTCGGGCGGTTGCAGCGGCTGTGGAACACGCGGGTTGCCCTGGCGTAATTCCTCATAGGCCTGCGTAGCTGCATTTTTGACAACCCATTGAGCGTCCTCGATTTGCATCTTTTCCAGAATATCCATTGCCCAGGGTTGGTGCACGCGCTGTAGCCCGTAAATGGCTGCCCGGCGTACAAGAATATCGTCTACTTGCACCGCTTCTCTCAGGGTGGGGTGACCTTCTTCGGGATGATTCGCAAAGGCCTCGGCGGCGGCGCGGCGGGTATCTTCGTTGCCTTGCAGCAGGGCGCTGGCGAGCGCTTCGAGAGCAGGGGGTGTGCCAATTAGCGCCAAGGCAAGGCAGGCTGCCCGGCTGACGCTGGATAGATCGTTAACCAATGGAATGAGTAGATCAACAGCTTGTAGATCGCGTTGATAACCGCTGCCCAATGCAGCCAACTGACGGGTTGTGGTGTGTGGCGCTTTGAGCAAATGCCTGAAAAGTGAGGCAATATTAGGATCGCGGGTAATGGCGAGTGCCGCGAGAATGCGCCCGCGCAAGGGAAGCGGCAGGCTTTCATTGCGTAGATGCGCAGCGGCTTGTGCCAGAACATCGCGCTGCCAGGGTTGGTTGGATTGTATTTCCTGCAGCCACGCGGCGGCAATAAACGATCCATATTGCAGGGGATCGTCCTGTTGGGTAAGGATATGGTTGACTTGGGCGCGAATATCCTGACTGGCGGCGGCAAAATGTATGGCAATATTTCTGAGTAGCCACTTTCTCTGCGTATAGACATTATTGTCGTGGCTTTTTCGGAAGAATTGGGCCGCGAGATAGCCCTGGATGAGTGGGTGGATAAACCCCAGGCGGTCGCCTGTTCTTGAAATCAGCAACCCACTTGAACTTAAGTCCGGGAGCACGCGCGGTAGGGTGATATCCTTTGGGGGTGGGCCATCTTCATCCCGATGCTCATCCTCACGGGGCAGATCGGCAATCATTCCGGCCAGAACTTCGCGCGCCCAGGTTTGGGCCTCGTTGATGGTGAAGGCGGGCTTCATCGTCAGGATGGCTTGCCCGGCGAGACGCTCCAGCGCGGCGTATCCTTTGGCAATATCTACCGACATGCGGCGGATATATGCTTCCAGCGAGTCGCTCAGCGAGGGGCCGCGCACATCACCGGCGTAGGTGGCCCAGGTTTGCAAGGTGAATTCTAGCGGGGTGGCGGCTGAAGTGCGGTGCAACAGCCAGCCATTTAGCAGCAGTGGGTCCACAGGGCTGTAGTTCTCGTCGGTTTCTTTTTCGACGTGGCGCTCCCAGAGTTGCCCCCATTGTTGAACAAACTGCGCTTGCTGGCGGGCATCCCAAACCGCCATCGACAGAGGGACAAAACCCAGCGCAGGTAACATGCCAAGATTGGTGGATGCTGCACTGACTACAAATCTCGTATTCGGATAGGCTTGAAGAATTTGCTGAATATATTGCAAGGTGGCTGTGAGTATAGCCGGGGGGAGTTCGTCGAGGCCGTCGATGAGCAACAACGCCCGCTCACTGGCAAGTGTATTTTGCAGGAATTTTGGCAGGCGCGACTGGCTCAGGGTGGAGCTGTATTGTGATACGGCGGGCAGCAACGCCCCGGCGAGATGCTCCTCAGTAGCTTCAATATCAAGGTTGGCCGCGTGAACAAAGATGGGCGTGCGCTGTTGCAGGTCAGGGTATTGAATTTCACCCCGCAGCACGGTCGAAGCCAGATGTGCCAGCGCTGTAGTTTTGCCGCTCCCGGGCGGGCCAATGATAGCAAGGTTAACGCCGCCTTCCAGTGCTTCTGGCAACGTCAGGCTAGGCGCGCCGTAAGCCGTCGCCAATTCGGGGATTTCGGGCATCCATGGGATGGTTGCGCTGGCAATATCTTCGGTGAGTGGCTCGCCGCCCGGACGCACGGGTAACTGGGGTGCCAGTACGCGCGGAGTGATGAGAATTTCGTCGAGTGAGAAGAGCGGAGCTGCCAAATGCAACTGCTGAACATATTTGAGGGTATCGTTGTACAGTCGCTGGTGGCTGCTGGATTGGAGTTCTTGTTTTGTAGTTTGAAATTTCTTTTTAAAAAACTGGACGAGTTCTTTCCAGTGAGGCCGCACGGTGACGATCAGCCACCAGAGCAAACTTGCCGCGGCGAATCCGAGCCAAAAAGAGAGCCGGTCTATGCGTATTGTGCGTAGAAAATTGAACATTTATTCACTCCGCATATAGAATACGCTCGCAGGAATGGCAGTGAGTAATCTTGCTGGGCGAGCGCGCTTGTTGGAAGAGTGCTGATGCCAGCGTTGATCCACAGGCCGAGCAGGTACGATCTTGCACTTTGGCTGCGCCGACCCCCCCACGTTTGATGCGGATCCTTTCATATGCCTCGAGATCAGCTGGTTCAGCCCGGCTGGCTTGAGCCCGACGCTGTGTTTCAAGCGCCTGGATGCTGTTTTGGTGTTGGTGCTTTTCTTCTACCAGCGCAGCATTTCGTTTTTCGGCTTCGGCGAGCGCCTGATCGAGCAAATTCTTGGCTTGATCGCGCACATCTTGTGCTTCATCAAAATTGAGCATGGCTTCAAGCTGGCGCTCTTCGATCGTATCCAGATGGCGCTTTAGCGCCGCGATTTCATCTTGAATATCGCCTAACTCTTTCGGATTTCTGACTGTGCCGCCGTACAGCAAATCATTCGATTGTTTAATTTTATCGCGCTGCTCTTTTACAATTTCTTTGGCCTTCAATAAGGCTTTGTGCACGGTTTCAAAACTCCCCTGTGCAGCCTGGGCTTTTTTTCGTCCGGCGATAACGGCCTTGTCGTCTGCAAGCGCTTTATCAATTGCGGTGATACGGGCGCGATGCTGGTCAAGCTGGCTATCAATGATTTGAAGGTCGTAGAGATTCTTGGGACGGCTCATGGAGGTTCCTTGGTTTGGGAAAACGCAACTACCTGTCTTTGAGATTATAGATGTGGTTGCGCCGGAAAGCAAGGGAGATGCTAAAATAGCGTTATGCGCGCGCCCAAGCATTCCACGTTCCCGTTGTTGATTGTTCTAATCGTCATCGCTGCAATTTCGCTGCCCTATCTCTACGCCTGGCGTGCGGGCGGCGCAGCCTATCAATTTGCCGGTTTTTTGATTAATCCTTTAGATGGAATCACCTACATCGCCAAGATGTATCAGGGCTGGGAAGGGAACTGGGTTTATAAGTTGGCCTACAGCGCGCAGCCCGGAGTTGGCGCGTATATCAATTTGTTTTATCTTACCCTCGGGCATTTGGCGCGCGTACTAAGGCTGCCGCTTCTGGGGGTCTATCACGGAACTCGGCTGCTCGGCGCGCTAGCCCTGCTTGGGGCGTTGTGGCGTTTTTTCGGCGCCATTTTCCCGACATCCGAGGACGAACGCTTGCGTCGCGCTGCCTTCGCGCTCGCCGCGCTGGGTTCTGGTTTGGGCTGGTTGGCGTTGCCTTTTGGCGCGATTACCTCCGATTTTTGGGTGTCCGAAGCGTTTCCCTTTCTGGCCGCGTATACCAATCCCCACTTCCCGATCAGCCTGGCTTTGATGCTGGTCTTATTGACGCCGTACGAAAATATGCGCTGGCAAAATCTGGCGATTGCTGTAATCGCGGCGATATTGCTCAGCGTGATCAGCCCCTTTGCTCTGGTGGTTGTGTTGATTATCAGTGCCGCGGTCTGGCTGCTTCAGTGGATTCTAACGCGCAGTGCCGATTGGCGCGCCGCGCTGCGATTGTTGGTGGTTGGCATATCTGGCTCGCCGCTGCTCTTGTATTACCTGTGGGTGGCGCGCACAGACCCGGTGATTGCAGCCTGGAACACCCAAAATATCAACCCTGCGCCGCCTTTGTGGGATTTTTTTATCGCCTTCGCGCCGGTTTTGCTTTATTCGTTAGGGGGTTGGTGGATAAATGCCAAGACGTTGAAACGCCAGGAAGTCAATCCGTTGCTTCGCTTCCCGCATTTAATTCTTGTCTGGGCTGTTCTTGGCATTATCCTCATCTATTTGCCGATAGGCTTTCAGCGCCGCTTCATTTTTGGGCTGTGGATTCCCTGGGCTGCGCTGGCGGCCTGGGGCTTGGAACAACTTGCCAAGCACGGGAAAAAGTCATATCGTTTCTGGACGCGCTGGATTTTTGGGCTGGCAATCCCGACAAATATACTGGTTATTGTGATTGCCTTCTTCGGGGTGCAGACGCATGAACCGCGTTTTTACCTTACTTTCGACGAAGTTCAAGCCCTCGCCTGGATTGAAGCCAATACCTCACCCGACGCGTTGATTCTGGCCTCCCCGGAGATGGGGGCGTTCATCCCGGCCTATACCGGGAGGCGCGTGATCTACGGCCATCCCTACGAAACGGTCAACGCCGCCGCCGAGCAATCCGCCGTTGAGCAGTTTTTCGCCGGGGAAATTGGCGAAGAATTTCTTGCCGCGCGTGGCGTAGATGTGATTTTCTACGGCTCGCGCGAACAAAATCTCGGCCCGTTATCGCCTACACAATCCGCCACGCAGCAATTTGGCGATGTTTTCATCCTGACCACATTGCCATGAATGACAGGAAAACCAATCGCCAGGAGGAACGCAAAAGTTCACAAAGAACTCCCTTTGAAAATTTCTTTGTGCTTCTTCGTGTGCTTCGTGGTAAATGGTTTTTACTATTGCCTCTATTCCTTTTTATCCCCGGCCTGAGTGGTTTTCCCTACCCATCTCCCGCCGCGCTTTATTCTGACATTACGATTTCTCATTACCCCAATGCCATCTTCTTTCGCCGCGCTTTGCTCGAATACGGCCAGATTCCGCTCTGGTCGCCGCAGATTTTGAGCGGCTATCCCTTTGCCGCCAATCCATTGTCCGGATTGTGGTATCCCCCGGGCTGGCTGGCCTTTCTCTTACCCCTGCCATTGGGCTTTAATTTTCTGGTGATAGTGCATTTACTCTGGGGTGGCCTGGGCATGACGCGCCTGTTGCAATCCGAAGGCATTAAACCGCCTGCTGCGCTGCTTGGCGCAGTGACCTTTGTTGCGATGCCCAAGCTCTTTGCCCACTACGGCGCCGGTCATCTGACCCTGCTCTACGCTATCCCCTGGACGCCCTGGTTACTGCTGACGCGCCGTCGCTGGCAGTCCGCGCCAGTTTTGGCGCTCATCTTCCTTGCAGATCCGCGTTGGGCCGCCTATGCCGGACTACTTTGGTTTGCGTATAGTCAGTTTTGGGTTGCGCCATTGAATATGGTCAACGCGCCGAAAAATAAATCTGTGTTCATCCGCGTTTATCAGCGGTTGAAAAATTCACTGCTTCAAATCGCTGTTGCTGCCATGCTTGCCGCGCCGCTGGCCTTGCCCCTGCTGGAGTACACGCGGCTTTCCACGCGTGCCAACTTGGCCCGCGCCGATATCTTTACCCAATCGCTGCCTCCGGCGCGTCTGTTGGGCCTGCTCTTCCCTGCTTTTGGTGGCAGCCACGAGTGGATGCTTTACTTCGGGGCTGGGGCATTGGTGTTGGGCCTCGCTGCCCTGATATTCCGTGTTGGGCGATTTTGGGGCTGGGTTTTTGCCGCGGCGCTGCTTTTCTCGTTGGGCGAAAATTTACCGCTGTTGCCCGCACTGGCACGTATCCCTGGCTTCGATCTGCTGCGCGTCCCGCCGCGGGCGTTATTCATTGGCGGGATTGCTGCCGCAGCATTGAGCGCCCATGCCGTCGATCATCTTCTGCGCGGGAATTTGGATGTAACGCGGGTGCGGCGGCTGGTACTCGCCCTGACAGGGTTATGCGCTTTCAGCGGGATGCTCGTTCTGGGCATTGGGCGGCTGACAGGTCAATGGGCGTTGAATTTCCTGTGGGGGATGGGCGCGCTTTGGGTGGTTTCCCTTTGGGTGTTGGCCGGACTTCGGAGCTGGTTACCCGCCCCGGCCTGGACTGTCGGCCTGCTCTTTTTGGTGATTCTCGATACGGGTGCCGTCAATGCCTCGGTGCTGAGTTTCCGCCCTGCCGACGCCGTTATCCCAAACCCGGCGGCTGAATTTCTGGCGGCGCAATCGGGCGATTTTCGCATCTATTCGCCTTCGTACAGCTTGCCGCAACAGAGTGCCGCGTTTTATGATTTATCGCTGGCCGATGGGGTGGATCCGCTGCAATTGCGAGTCTATGCCGAATTTATGGCGCAGGCCAGCGGTGTGCCCGCTGATGGCTACAGTATCACTGTGCCGCCCTTTGTCGCTGATGCCCCGGCGCGTGCCAATGCCAACTTTATGCCTGATGCGGCACAATTGGGTTTGTTGAATGTGCGTTATGTCGCCGCTGAGTTTGATCTGTCGGCGGCCGGGCTGAAGCTGGTTGCACAATTTGATGAGACGCGTATCTATGAAAATGCGCTGGCTTTGCCGCCCGCCTGGATAGACCGCGCCGATGGGCGAGCCAATACGGAACTTATGGCCTATACCCCCAACCGGATTGAAGTGCGTGCGGTTGGCCCGGGTTGGCTGATTCTCTCGGAGATGAATTACCCCGGCTGGCAGGTTTGGGTCGATGGCGAGCGCGCTGAGTTGGAAGCCTACGCCGATGTGTTGCGCGCTGTTTCATTGGAAGCGGGTGAACATAACGTGCGTTTTGTGTATCGACCGTTGAGCGTTTATCTGGGCGTGCTAATTTGTGCTATTGGCTTGCCGGTAATGGCAAAATTTCGATATGAGGAGGCGCGGAAAGTATGATGAGCATAGCATTTTTGCGCGGTTACCCTCGCTGGTTGTGGATCTTTGCGCTTAGCGCGCTGGCGCTGACTACCTTGCCCTACCTGCTGGGATATGCTTCTCAGGGCGCTGAGTGGCGTTTCAGCGGTTTTGTCTTTGCGGTTGAAGATGGTAACAGCTATATTGCCAAAATGCTGCGCGGCGCGCTGGGAGACTGGCTTTTCCGCACCCCGTACACTGCTCTGGAGCAGCGCGGCGCATTGGCATATCTGCCCTTTTTATTGTTAGGCAAACTCAGCGCCGCGCCGGGCCAACATGAGCAATTGGTTGCGCTCTATCAGCTATTCCGCTGGGCGGGTGGATTGCTGCTTTTTATGGCCTTATACGATTTTATTGCGCTATTCATTGCAGAAGAATATTGGCGGCGCTGGGGCGTGGCGCTGGCATCGCTTGGAGGCGGTTTGGGCTGGTTGCTGATTCTGATGGGGCGCGGTTTTTGGTTGGGGTCGCTGCCGCTCGATGTCTACTCCCCGGAAGCGTTTGGTTTTTTGATGCTACTAGGATTGCCACATTTGCTGGTGGCGCGCGCAATGCTGTTGTGGGGGCTGGTCGTCTATCTACGCCCGGAGCAACTACCCTGGAAAGCGGGCTTGTTGTGGTTGACGATGGGGCTGTTCCAGCCGCTGCGAGTGCCTATCGCGTGGGTTATTATTGGCTCTCACTGGCTGCTTTTGAGTGCGCGTGGATTATGGCGGCAGAACCGGACCTTGTGGTGGCATTGGGCGCGGCGCGGAATGTGGGTGAGCGCAATATCTGCCCCGATTGGAGTGTACACATTAGTTGCTTTCAGCCTCGATCCGGTGTTGCGCCAATGGGCGGCGCAAAATTTAATTCTCTCACCCCACCCGTTGCATTATCTGGCGGCTTATGGCTTATTATTCCCCTGGGCGTTGTTGGGCTTGCGGCAAATCTGGCGCAAATGGACTGAATCGGGCGCTTTACTGTTTGCCTGGACTCTGGCGCTGCCGTTCTTGATTTATTTTCCTTATAATTTGCAGCGTCGTTTGGCAGAGGGTTTCTGGGTGGTATGGGTGATCTTGGCGCTGATTGCACTGGATAAGAAAGCATCGATAGAGAGCGCAGAGACCGTTGAGAGAAGCCAGACAAAGCGCAAAAACGCTGCATTCTCCGTAGTAAGATTTTTTGCCAGCGCGAAAGCGGGAAGCCAGTTTATTTTTGGGTTGACGTTTATTACGACATTGATTCTCTTCCTGGGTAGCTTGCAATTCGTTTTGCATCCCGCCGAGCCGCTCTTTCGTCCCGCTGCGGAAGTTGAAGCGTTGACGGCGTTAAATGCGCTTGCCCCTGCCGATAGCGTCGTTCTGAGTGCCTTTGAAACCGGGAATATTATCCCAGCCTACGCCCCGGTTTATGTGGTCATCGGTCATGGCCCGGAGAGTGTGGGGTTGGCCGAATTGAAGCCGCGTGTGGATGCGGTCTACGCAGCCGCGACAGAGGATGCCGAACGCCGGGCTTTGCTGGACGAATTCACCGTCGATTATATTTTCTGGGGACCACACGAGAGCGCCCTCGGCGACTGGAATCCGGCTGAAGCGGATGATCTTGAAATCGTGTATCAAAGTGGCGCCTACGCGATATTTGCAGTTAAACAAAAGTATGAGAGATGACTTGATTTGAACATACTCACGTGACATTCGCGTTTTACAACTCGTTA
>JABGRQ010000140.1 GCA_018648225.1 Chloroflexota bacterium | reverse complement strand
TATAATGCCCATGAGGGGTTTTAAAAACGACCCAACTGGTTGAGGAGACAACACAAATGATAAAACCTGCTCCCCTACATCCACAAACTGCATCCAAAACAATCGGGAAAATCTTCAACACGCCCGTCGTGGTGGTGGGCAAAACCTGGCTGCCCATAACCCAGTTCATTATATGGGGATTTCTGACCTGGCAGTCTTCCCGCAAGCACCCCCAGCGTCCGATGCGAGAACATCTGCTGATTGGCGCGGGCAGCATGACCGTGATACTTGGCTCAGAATGGGGACATAATCTGGCCCACGCGGCAGCCGCCCGGCTGGTTGAAAAGCCCATGGATGCGTTGCGAATAACCCTGGGGATGCCCCTGTGTGTGTATCATGAAATTGATGATTTAGACGTCGCCCCGCGGGAGCACATCATCCGCGCCCTGGGTGGGCCGGTGTTCAACGGGTTGTTACTGGGCCTGATGCGTTTACTGCGCCCGTTAACATCCCAAAATTCCATAGCCCGTGAAATCGCCGATGCTGGGGTTGGTATGAACCTGTTTCTCAGCACTGTCTCGCTGGTGCCTATTCCTGGCATTGATGGCGGCCCAATTCTGAAATGGGGTCTTGTCGCCGCTGGCCGCACCCCAATCGAGGCCGATGCTGCTGTAATGCAGGTCAACAAAATTGCCGGCCTGGGGTTGGGCGTTGCTGCAGGCGCCGCCTTCAAAAAGAAACGCCGCTTCGTGGGGGCGCTGCTTGCCATGTTTTCCGCGCTCTCTTTCGCCATCGGGTTTGGCTGGCTCAAAGAACAGTAGCCAAGACTTTCACAAAGTTGCGAAGAAACTCAAGGGAATCGACGTAATACTAAACTGCTTCCGTAATGATCACTGCTTGATTCCGAATCCAAAATGCTATAAAATGAAAACAAGTGACCTCAATCCCACCAAAAGAGGAAACAAAATGCAAACAGTGAGCGATGAAACTGGTCACATTGATACGATAAAAGTCGCAGCAAATTCACGCACATCTGCTGTGGCGGGCGCGATTGCCGGGGTTTTCCGTGAACATCAGCACGCTGAAGTTCAGGCCATTGGCGCGAGTGCTGTCAATCAGGCGGTAAAAGCGCTGGCGCTTGCCAGGGGCTACCTCAACGAAGACGGGCTTGAAATTGCCTGCATTCCTTACTTCGTTGATGTCGAGATTGACGGAAAAATTCGAACAGCAATACGCTTTATCGTAGATAAACGCTAAATTATTCTTTGGCTACGGTATTTGATTAGCCGCCCGCCATGGGGGTTTTGGCGCGTTGAGCGCGCCTTAGATATCATTCCACAACAAAAAAGCTTGCCAAACTTGCGCCGCCGATTGCCCTGGTCCCGCCAGTACCGTTGATTGTCGGCGAATCGGCGACATGGTAGAATCAATCACGCATAATTTCAACCCAATGCGCACGCCTCACAGTGAAAATATTCATAGTTTGTTCAACATCTCGCTGAAGAATGGTGCGCTCGAAATGTAAGGAAAAAGGAAGAAAGATGGAAAAACAAGTTGGTACCTTCGCAGTAAAGAAGGGTTTGGCCCAAATGCTCAAAGGCGGGGTAATTATGGATGTGGTTAACGCCGAACATGCCCGTATCGCCGAAGACGCGGGCGCCGTCGCGGTGATGGCCCTTGAACGCGTACCCGCCGATATCCGTGCAGATGGCGGCGTAGCCCGCATGAGCGATCCCGAAATGATCCTAAAAATCATGGATGCGGTTTCAATCCCGGTGATGGCGAAAGCTCGTATTGGTCACTTTGTTGAAGCCCAAATTCTGGAATCGCTGGGCGTGGATTATATAGACGAATCCGAAGTGCTCACGCCTGCCGATGTGGCGCACCATATCAATAAACACGACTTCAAGATTCCCTTTGTCTGCGGCTGCCGCAACCTGGGCGAAGCCTTGCGCCGCATCGGTGAAGGCGCGGCCATGATCCGCACCAAAGGTGAGGCCGGAACCGGCGACGTGGTAGAAGCAGTACGCCATGCCCGTACTGTTTTGGGTGAAATTCGTCGCCTGCAAAATATGCTCGATGAAGAGTTGATGAGCTACGCCAAAAATATCGGCGCGCCCTACGAACTGGTCAAAGAAGTCAAAGAACTTGGCCGCCTGCCAGTGGTTAACTTTGCTGCCGGTGGCATTGCGACCCCAGCCGATGCCGCCCTGATGATGCAGCTCGGCGTCGATGGAGTCTTCGTTGGTTCGGGTATCTTCAAATCCGGCGATCCGGCCAAGCGCGCGGAGGCGATTGTCAAAGCCACGACACACTTCAATAATCCTGCGATCCTCGCCGAAGTCAGCCGCAATCTGGGCGAACCGATGGTCGGACGGCAGGTATCGGATATTCCCGAAGCCGATCTGATTGCTCAACGCGGATGGTAAATTAAGACCAAAGACGGGAGATCGCGGACAGAAAGAGCCAGCACCAGTCTCCCGTCCCCAGTCTCTTGTCAAACTATGAACATTGGTGTATTAGCTCTACAAGGCGATTTTGCCGAACATATTATTACGCTCAAAAATATCGGCGTAGATGCGCGCGAAGTGCGCCTGCCGCAACATCTGGATGATCTCGATGGTCTGATCATCCCCGGTGGCGAATCGACCACAATTGGCAAATTGGCAATTGCGTACAAATTAATGGATCCGCTACGCGCCTTTGGGCGCGAGAAAGCCATCTGGGGCACCTGCGCCGGGGCGATCTTCCTCGCTAAGGATGCCCACCGGGAGCAGCCCCTGCTCGAACTGATGGATATCACCGTTGAGCGGAATGCCTTCGGTCGGCAGGTGGACAGCTTCGAGATCGGCCTTGACGTGCCCGCTCTCAAATCCGTTTCAGAAAACGACGCGCCGTATCAGGCCATCTTCATCCGCGCCCCATTAATTGAATCCGTACAGGCGGATGCTGAAATCCTTGCTGCGCTGCCCGATGGCCGCATTGTTGCTGCGCGCCAACAAAATTGGCTGGCAACTGTTTTTCACCCTGAACTCACCCCGGATGACCGCTTCCACCGATACTTTGTCGAGATGGCAGCAACCCAATAATATGCTTCTACGACCCTTCGGCTGGCGCGATCTCCCAACTTTGCACCGTTATCGCGGCCAGAGTATCTATCTGGATAGCTCTCTGGCAGCTACACACGGCACACTGCATCCGGCGCTGCTGCTGGGGGGAATGACAGCGCTGGCCGGGTTTCGCGCCTGGGTTTGCCAAAGTGAAAAGATTCCCCCACTGATCGGCATCAGTCATCAGCCGGTGGGCTTTCCCTCGGCGACAATCGGATTTCTAACCCCCGCCGAAGCGCTCTCAACACCCTGCGCAGCAAAACTACTCGACCAACTGGCAAAACAATCCGGGGAATATGGCGCTTTCCACATGCTCGCCGAAATGGATGCCACCACGCCGCTCTTTGAAACCATGCGGCAAGCCGGTTTTAATGCTTATACGCGCCAACACATCTGGGTTGTGGATGCCAGCCCAACTGAGGCTACATCATCAACCGGATGGCGGTTTGCCCACGCTGGCGACCAATACGCTATTCAAGCATTTTGCCGTCAAATAATCCCTGAATATATTTTTAACGTGGAGCCGGTTGCAACCACATCTGCGCCAGGACTAATCTATACCCAGGCAGGACAAGTACGCGGCTACGCACATATCCGCAACGGACGACACGGTACGTGGATAAAACCTGTGGTCCACCTCGATATAACAAATGCGAAACAAATCTTGCTCGAATTATTGCAAGCGATCCCCAATCGCCAGACGCGCCCTATCCACTTATGCATTCGCGCCTACCAACCCCACTTGGAGCCAGCGTTGTACGAATTCGGCAGCACCCCTGGCCCCGAGCAAACCGTCATGGTAAAACATTTGGCTGTTCATCACCGGGCACGCGAAACCTTTAAACGCCCAAACTTTGAAGGACAACCCGAAACCCCAGCGCCACTGGCACATTCAAAGCGGCATGGTTAATGATATGCAACCCGAAATAGAGCAAAAACATATTACCGATAATCTGGATGGGCTACTCAGTGTTCTCCCGCCATATATCTCTCAGGCCATTCTTGCTGCGGACGATAACAGCAATCTATTGGAAATCGTGCTCGATCTGGGGCGCGTGCCTACGGCGCGTTTTGTCTCCGATGAAATCGTGCTGGCCGAAAGTGAAGTCAGCCGCGCCGATATTGATTATGTGGACGAGCGCATCAGCCAATTCGACGACGACAACCGCGCCGGGCTGGAGCGCACGCTGCATCGCATCTCGGCGATCCGCAATCGCCGCGGCGACATCGTCGGCCTGACCTGCCGCGTAGGGCGCTCGGTATACGGCACCACTGAGATCATCAAAGACCTGATCGAAGACAACAAAAGCCTGCTCATTTTAGGCCGCCCCGGGGTGGGCAAAACCACCATGCTGCGCGAAGCTGCCCGCATTTTGGCCGATACCCGGCGCGTGGTGATTGTGGATACCTCCAATGAGATCGGCGGCGATGGCGATGTGCCGCACCCCGCGGTGGGGCGCGCCCGCCGGATGCAGGTTGCCAAACCCTCGCTCCAGCATGAGGTGATGATCGAAGCGGTGGAGAATCACAACCCTGAGGTGATTGTGATCGATGAAATTGGCCGCGAGTTGGAAGCCCTGGCCGCCCGCACGATCGCCGAACGCGGCGTGCAGTTGATCGGAACCGCCCATGGGAATACACTCGAAAATCTGTTACTGAACCCGACGCTCTCAGACCTGATCGGCGGAATCGAATCGGTGACGCTCTCTGATGAGGAGGCCCGCCGTCGCGGCACGCAAAAAACCGTACTTGAACGCCGCTCGCCGCCTACCTTTGATGTACTCATCGAGATTCAAACCCGCGACCGGCTGGCAATTCACCTGGATGTTGCCACGGCGGTCGACTCGCTGTTGCGCACTCATCCCCAAGAACCGGAGATTCGATACCAGGACGAAAATGGCGAAATTCATATTAAGAAAGGCACTCCGGCGCCCAAATCGTATCAAACTGCCGGGGGCATGAAACGCCGCCATGAGAATAATCACTGGGACGAAGAACCGCCTGAGGAGGAGGATTACTACCCCCAGCTTGAGTTGACCACCACCGAGCCACGTCAGGAAGTCCGTCTGTATTCCTATGGTGTGGCCCGCAATCGTTTGCGTCAGGCGGCACGGCAGTTAAATGTCCCCATCCAAACCGAAACCGAACTGCACGAAGCACAGGCTGTTGTTACGTTACGGCATCATTTCCGCAAACGCAACCAGGCCATCGTCGAAGCGGAAACTTTGGGCATTCCGATTTATGTGTTGCGCTCCGACACGCGCACGCAATTGATGCGCTTTTTAAGCGGCCTGTTCAACCTGAAACCCACTGGGTCAATGAAACCTGATGACGAAGAAGCGCTGCAACGCGCGCAACAAGCTATTCGGGCAGTGTTGAATGGCGAGCGCTGGGTGGAGTTGGATCCAGCTTCGTCGTATATCCGGCGTTTGCAGCACCAGATGGCAGAACAAAATAAATTAACTTCGTATTCGCATGGCAAGGAACCCTATCGCCGGGTGCGGATTTATCGGGAGTAGACGATGTTTATTACTTTTGAAGGTCCCGAGGGCAGCGGAAAATCAACCCAGATTCCAGCATTAGCCGAATTTTTGCAGGCGCAAGGCCACGCGGTACTGACGACGCGCGAGCCGGGCGGCACCGAAATTGGCGAGCAAATCCGGGCTGTGATTCATGACCTTAAAAACACGGCCATGCACCCGCGTACTGAAACGCTGCTATATCAGGCGGCGCGAGCACAAATTGTTGAGCAAATCATTCGCCCCCATTTAGCCGCGGGCGGCATTGTACTCTGCGACCGCTATGCTGATTCGACAATTGCCTATCAGGGCTACGGACATCAGCAAAATTTGGATGATGTGCGCCTTTTGGTGAGATATGCCACCGAGGGGTTAAAACCTGATTTGACACTGCTGCTGGACATTGACGTAGAAGCTGGCCTGGGCCGCAAACAGGGCGAAGAATGGAACCGGCTGGATGCTTATGCGGTAGACTTTCACCGCCGCGTGCGGGCTGGGTATCATCAACTGGCGCAGGAAGAACCACAGCGCTGGGTCGTCATTGATGCCAGCCAATCTCCGGAGTTTGTCGCCGCAGCGATTCGGGCGAGTGTTCTTCAACGATTGGGTAAACCCTAATCCGGTCAAGCCGGAACCAAAAAGATGTATGAAACCACGAAGATCACCAAGTTTTTTGGTGGTGGTAAAAATTAACTGATGACAAGTTCAATGTCATGCTGAGGCGGCAGCCGAAGCAGCTAGCCGCAGGCGTATTTTGTACGTTTCACTGGATTCTTCGCTGCGCTCAGAATGACACCACCCGTCAAAACTTGCCACTACCAGTTTTTTTTGATCCTTCGTGGATATATGTTCTTGTTCATTGTGCAAGAATGTCAGTTGTAAGGTGCAAACCCTCTTTCCGGGAGGTTCCATGCGTACCCATAAATTTTTGTTAATATTTCTAGCCGTCAGCTTGTTGGTTCTGTTCGGCAGCAGTTGTAATTTGCCGGAAAACAGTTCGGCGGAGAACGTTTCGGCTCAAGCCACAATTGCCGTCTCTGTTGCACAAACACAGGCCGCCATCGCACGACAAGCGCCAACCGAGACACCTTCCCCAACGCCAGAACCCAGCCCCACACCGGAGTCAATCGTTGGAGCCGTGCAAGAATCCGAGTTAATGCGCATTGAGTTCGCCGCGGGCACAACCGGCACACAACTGGTGGGCACATTGACCTCCGGCGGTATAAATCACTACGTGCTGCGTGCCAATGCTGAGCAAAAACTCACTCTGAGTGTGTATCCCCCCGGAGTTGTAGCGGTTGCCGTGATCGGCGCAGATGGCACGGTACTCAAATCTGACCTGGACAACAGCACCGAGTGGAGCGGTTTACTCCCCCTGAGCCAGGAATATTATATCGATGTCACTTCAATCGTCACAATTGAAAGTGAATATACGCTCGATATTTCCATTCCGCCTCTCGATCCTGCTGCCACTACAGGCGAAGTTTCCGGAGTCATTGGCTATCCGGATGCAAATATTCCCCAATTGCATGTAGTAGGCTATAACCTGGATAGTAATTTGTGGTATTACCTGCTGACGGGGGCGAATAATACCTTTTATCTGTTGCCCGGCTTACCCCCCGGGAAATATCATATTGCCGCTTATGCCAAAGATGGTCTGAACGGTTTCTATATGTCTGGCGGGGCGATGGCGATAATAACCGTCAATGCCGGGGAAACTACCGAGGGCATTGACCTGACACAGTGGTTTGCCGCGGGTAGCGGGCCTTACCCCAATGATCCGGTAGGTTGGTGAGGGTAATACTATAGGCCGCCGTCGAAGTCATCCATACCGGCATCGTCGGCGAGATCGGGCAGGGCTTGCTCTATCTCTTCAGGGCTTTGCCCCTTTTCCAGCCGATCCACCACCTCGTCAAATTCGGGAGGCAGTTCCTCGCCAAGTTCGCTCCCCATTTGACGCATCATCCGCCCCAAGGCACGCGGATCGTCCTCCAGCCCCTCCAGCGCAGCGGGGTCAGCCATATTTTCAAAACGCCGTTCGTCCGATTTGGCAATCCGAATCCGCCCGATGCGCCGTTGCACATGCTCGCTTTGGCAGCGCGGGCAAAGCGGTATGTAGCTCTCATAATCTGAATACGATAAAAAAATTTCAAAAGGTCGCTTGCAATCTAGGCAACGATATTGATAAGTTGGCATAGTACATATCTCTCCACATTCATCCAGACCTCCGAGATTTTGCTGTGAATGGCAAAAGCAGCACACTTTGCATTCAAAAATTCGGTGCAACACAAATGCAGGTTGCAAAAATCTCGGAGGTCTAATCGAATTTGATTCATCTGTATTATAATGCCCCCAATTCGAGATTACCATGACAGAGAAAACCCCACCCTTTAACTTTTATGATCCCCAACCGCTGATGATCGTGATCTCTGGCATTTCCGCTGCCGGGAAAGACAGCGTGGTGCGGCATCTGGAAAAACGCGGTCTGCCGATTCATTTTGTCGTCACAGCCACATCGCGCCCGCCGCGCCCCAACGAAACGCACGGCGTGGATTATTTTTTCGTCACCCGCGCCGAGTTTGAGCAAATGATCGCTGATGACGAGTTGATTGAATATGCCAAAGTGTATAGCGACTACAAAGGCGTGCCCAAAGCACAAGTCCGGCAGGCAATGGCCAGCGGCAAAGATGTTGTCATGCGCATTGATGTGCAGGGCGCCAAAACCATGCGCGAAAAATTTCCCGAAGCCGTGCTGATCTTTCTCACCACCAACAGTGAAGAAGAATTCATCCAGCGGCTAACCGCCCGCGGCACTGAAAGCCCTGAAGAAATGCAACTGCGCATTGTCACGGCCTACCGCGAACTCGAAACCAGCACGCTGTTTGACTATGTTGTTATCAACGCCAACGACCATCTCGATGAAGCCGTCAATGATATTATCGCCATCATCAGCGCAGAACACCATCGTGTGGAACATCGAAAGGTAAGCCTGTGAACAACCAATCCCCCGAAGATTTTTCATATCCCGAACAGGACGATACGGAATCGACTGTGGCGTGGGCTGCTACCCCCCAGGCGGATTCTAAACCCGCGGCGAAAACCAGTTCCCGCAAGCCGCGCCCCTATATCACCTATACGCTCCTGGGGCTGACGATTGCCGTCTACCTCCTGCAAATGCTCACAACTTCCCTCTTCGGGTTTGATGTCCCTGTGCAATTAGGCGTCAAAGTCAATGAACTGATTGCCCAGGGCCAGGTCTGGCGGCTAATTACGCCCATCTTGTTACACGGATCGATTGTGCATATTGGTTTCAATATGTATGCCCTGTATCTTTTTGGGCCAAACCTGGAGAGCAGCTTTGGTCACTGGCGTTTTTTGGCGTTATATTTAATCGGTGGGTTCGCGGGAAATGTGTTCTCGATGATGTTCACTGAGGCCGCCTCATTAGGTTCTTCCACAGCAATCTTCGGGCTGTTGGGTGCGCAGGGTGTTTTTATTCATCACAACCGCAAGATTTTTGGCGAACAAGTCAGCCAGGCCTCCTTGCGCCGCATCATCCAGGTGGCGGCTATAAACTTAGTTATCGGTCTTTCACCCGGCATTGATAATTGGGGGCATATCGGCGGGCTAATCGGCGGGACGATCTTCACCTGGCTGGGCGGGCCGCTGATTGAAGTACGCGGCCTGCATCCCAACTATATGCTCGTTGACCGTCGAGAAAAATCCGAGATTGTGCAGGCAGCCGCAATTGCAACTGGATTCTTCATCGTAATCGCAATTGCGGCGCTGTATCTCGTCAATCGGTAGAACGGTAAAAGAGAAACTCGAAAAACTGGGGCATTGGGGGAGAAAGCACCCCAATGCCCCAGTTTTTCGGCAATTGTTTGGGAACGACAAAAATATTAACAATCAGCTGACGGCTCGAAAATCTCCTCAATCGTCATCCCGAACAGACGCGCTATCTTGAAGGCCAGCGGCAGGCTGGGGTCGTACTTGCCGGTCTCGATAGCGTTGATCGTCTGGCGCGAAACATCTAAGCGTTTTGCCAACTCGGCCTGCGACCATTCTCGCTCTGCGCGAAAAACGCGCAGCTTGTTTTTCACCGATGTCTCCAATTGCTCCAGAATTTACCGATCACCAATAAAAAGCACATCAGCGCGGCAATAGCAGCATCCCCCAACTGAGGAAACCCCACCAGTCCTAATAATCCCTGACCAATTAGAATAATTAGCGTCAATATAAAACTGAAGGCAATGCTTTCCAGTATAATTTTGCGTTCCAATTCATCCAATTTGGAACTGATCCGCACCAGGCCTAAGGCAAGAGTTACACCGGGGAGCATCGGCAGCATGACGATCAGATAACGCCAGGAGGAAACCTCA
This sequence comes from Chloroflexota bacterium, assembly GCA_018648225.1. Classification (NCBI taxonomy): domain Bacteria; kingdom Bacillati; phylum Chloroflexota; species Chloroflexota bacterium. The sequence continues at coordinate 3,846 of JABGRQ010000140.1, read as the reverse complement.
TGCTTCGGCACCCAGGATACCGCAAACAGCAGGAACCCGATATACAAAATCAACGGCAACAACATTGGGCGAATCAATACCGCGCGTTTTTTTATTCGATCTCGATCAATCATCTTACACTCCTGTTGTTCAAAAAATAAATTCGATCAATATAGGTTCTCTCTAGTATGTAAAGTTTCCTTGACATATATATAAAAGAGATTTTCTTTTCTGTCAAGTACACTTTACATTCAACCGAGTGCAAAACTTGACACCCAAAAAGATTGGCGTAGAATTGCTCATCTGGAATGTCAACCATCTTAACGAGGCCCGAACATGAAAATCACCCCCTCAATGCACGTTGCTCTCGAACAGAGTTTTTCACAGGTCGTCAATCCCAAGTCTGGTTGGTATCGCGGCGACTTCCACACCCACACCAATGCTACCGATGGCGATTACCCCGCCGATGTTGTGGCAGGCATCGCCAAAGCCGAAGGGCTGGATTTCATCGCCATCACCGATCACAATACCTTTGCCGGGCTGCTGGATTTCACGCCCCGTTCCGATTTCCTGGTCATCCCGGGGCTGGAGTTAACCTTCGATAAAGGCCACTTCAACACATTTGCCCTGGAGGGCTGGCGAGACTGGATGGAGGCGATTTGCAGCGATCAAATCGAAGTCTCGCTGCCGGACCGATATAAAACCATCACAGAATTGATGCAAGCCATATCCGCCGATGGTCTGCTGAATTCAATCAACCATCCGCACCTGCCTCCCTGGGATTGGCAATTTGAGGATTGCGACCTGCGTCAGGTTCATTGCCTGGAAATCTGGAACGATCTCTACTGGCCGGACAATCTTACCGCCAACTCTGCGGCTGTTGCCATGTGGAGCAACTGGCTTAACGCCGGATATCGCATTACAGCCATCGGCGGCAGCGATTACCACTACCCACCACGGCCCGAAGCGAATCGCTTCGGCGAGCGTCTGGGGATGCCCACGACCTGTGTCTATGCAGACGAACTTTCCACAAAAGGGATTCTGGATGGCTTGCGCCAGCAGCGAGCGTATGTCACCAAAGGCCCGCAACTCACCTTCGAGGCTGAAGCCGGTGGTGAAATATATCCAATCGGCGCGGATATGGGCATTCAAAACGGCGAAATCACTTTCATGGCTTCGTTGAGCCATGCGACTCGGCCACTCACTGCCCACTTGGTCGAAAATGGCCTGGTCATTGCCCAAAAGGTAATCAACGGCGCATCTGGCAATTTACAATTTCAGCATTCAGCCAACCCAACCCGCTCGATGTGGTACCGCCTTGATATTACCGATAAAACGGGGGATATTTGGGCGATCACAAATCCCATATTCTCCGGGCCAGTAAAAACACCCGACCGCCTTTTTTACGAGGATTTCACGCGCTAATCCACAAATAGTGTGTTGGTCAAGGGCATCTTGAATAAATCGCTCATTTAGCCTGGAACGCGAATGGTGCGAAATTCGCGAAATTAAGTGGACTCCGGAAAAACCTTTAAAAATGTCTTTGCGAACCCCGAAGGGGTGAAGCAATCTTTCCCCTGGGAGGAGACTGCTTCGCTTCGCTCGCAGTGACACTAATTTTAAGTTCTTTCCGGTAAATTCTTAGCGATATCCGCGTTTAGAATTTTAAAGGCATTTGTGGATAACCTACTCCTTACAAATACAATCATCCACATATATCATAAAATAATATAAAATTGTGCTAAAATTACAATGTCGCTTAGAGGGTGAGAAAACAGCGTCAATATCAGCAAACATTCCAACTCACCCATTGCCAACTCATAAGCTCAATAATCTATTGATTCGATGCCCCTTATTTGGCTCTCACTGGCTTTTCTTTTAGGCATCCTCGTCGCAGCAAACCTCACTCTGCCTACAGACACCTGGCTTATACTGGCCGGTGTGTCAGTCGGCGTGGCATCATTGCGTCTCATCGTCAAACGTCAGACGTCTCGACGCCCTGACGCCAAACCTGCCAACCTAAAACTTTCAATTTTCAACCCTCCACTCCCCATCCTACTCATCGCCATCACCTTCGGCGCAGCGCGCTACCAGGCTAACATCCCTGATACCAGCCATCGTCACTACATCGCCTTCTACAACGACATTGAACAGACCATGGTCGTCACCGGCGTAGTGGTCAATTTCCCCGATCAACGCGACACTTACACTAATCTGCGCGTTGCAACCGAGCGCATCCATTACGACAATGATGTGCTGGCGACCCCAGTCAGCGGATTGCTGCTGGCGCGCGTTGACACGGATGAAAATTTTCACTACGGCGACCGCATCGTGCTGCGCGGCCGCATCCAGACACCGCCAAGCGCCGAAGAATTCTCCTACCGCGATTACCTGGCCCGGCAGGGCATCTACAGTTACATGCCCCGCAACCGCGTCGGGCTGCTCGAAGAAAAACAGGGCAACTCCATCCTGCGCGTCATTTATGCTGTTAAAGAGCGTTCCCTGGCTACAGTTTACAAATTGTGGCCTGACCCCGAAGCATCCCTTTTCGCGGGAATACTTTTGGGGATTGAGACCGGCATCCCTGCACCAGTACAAGAAGCCTTCAAGAATACCGGCACCAGCCACGTCATCGCCATCTCCGGCTTCAATATTACAATTATCGCCGCGTTATTCGCTAGTTTTTTCGGGCGCATCTTCAACCCGCGGAAAGCAGCCTTCGCCGCGGCCACAGGCATCGCCCTTTACACCATTCTGGTCGGGGCCGACGCGGCTGTGCTGCGCGCCGCGCTGATGGGTGGGATCTCGCTCTTTGCCCGGCAGGTTGGCCGCAGGCAGCACGGCCTCAACACCCTGGCCTTCATCGCCGCTGTCATGGCTTTGCTCAACCCTCACGTCCTTTGGGATATTGGCTTCCAACTTTCCTTCGCCGCCACCCTCGGCCTGGTACTCTACGCCGATCCTTTCAGCCAGACTTTCACCCAACGAGCTGCCCGACTGATGCCCCAAACTACCGCCCAAAAACTGGCCGGGCCGGTGGGTGAATATATTCTCTTTACCCTGGCAGCCCAACTTACCACCCTGCCCATCATGGCCTACCACTTTGGGCGCATTTCGCTGAGCGCCTTCATCACCAATCCCGTCATCTTGCCCGTGCAAGCTCCGATCATGACCATCGGCGGACTGGCATTAATTTTGGGCACGACCTGGCTGCCACTGGGCAAACTCACCGCGCCGCTGGCCTGGCCGTTTGTGCTATTCACCATCCGGGTGGTGGAATATTTTGGAGAATTCCGCGGCGGTGTGCTGCTTTTAGGGGATTTTGGCCTCCTGTGGGCGATTCTATTCTACGCGCTGCTCTTCGGACTCACATGGGGTTGGTCAAAGTTCCCAAAGTGGATGCCCGCCTTCAAGCCGATTCCAGTTATCGCCGCCCTGGGGATTTTCACCGCAATAACGTGGCGCGCCGCCCTCAGCGCCCCCGATGGCCTGCTGCACATCACCCTGCTCGATGTCGGCTCTGGTGACGCGCTATTGATCCAGACCCACACAGGGCGATACATCTTAATTGACGGCGGCCCATCGGCCAGCCTGCTCTCGAACGCGTTGGGGCGCAGGCTGCCGCCCTTCCACCGAGAGTTGGACTGGTTGATTGTGGCCTCACCCACCACAGAGCAAATCGCCGCGCTTCCCCGCGCATTGGAGCGATACCCCCCGAGGAGTGTCTTGTGGGCGGGGCCAGAGAGTCCCAATCGTTCTGCCGATTATCTGCGCGAAACTCTCACTGCGCTAGAAATCCCCATCACGCTGGCCGCACCCGGCCACAGCCTAAATCTCGGCGACGGGGTCAGTTTGCGCGTACTCACC